>NZ_DBIC01000156.1:0-37460 GCF_002296545.1 Herbaspirillum sp. UBA812
AGGCGGCTGCTACTGATCAGGGGGTGGGCATGGGCACGCTGGCGCTGGTGGATGACGATCTGGCCGCAGGCCGGCTGGTGCGGCTGTTTCCGGAGGTCGTGCTGCACGGGGAGGGTTACCACATGCTCTATCGCAGCAGCGCCGACACCAATCCGGCACTGAAGACTTTCATCACGTGGTTGAAGCAGATGGGCCAAGCATCTTCGTTCGATCCGCAGCAGACCTGGCCGGCGGATTTTCCTGGCGAATACTGAGGGAGTCCGCCCCCGCGCCGGGCGCGGGGACAAACGCGGCGAGGATCAGTCCGCCGACTTGAGCACATGCACCTTGCGATCCGCGATCAGGTCCTTGGACTTCTCGCGATAGTCGGTCATGTGCGGCAGGGTGAAGTGCAGTTTCAGCGCTTCTTCGTCTTTCCACTTCTCGACGAAGGCAAAGGTATCCGGCCCCAGCGGCGCCTGGTTCGGGCCGAAGCCATCCACATCCACCACCAGTCCATATTCGATGCAACCTTCCTCGGCACGCACGGCGGCCAGGTTGGCACGGGCAATGGCCAGCAGCGCTTCGCGCTGGCCGGGCTTGGCGGTGATGACGGCGACGACGGTAACGGTGCTCATGCGGGAATTCTCCTATGCAAGGTGACAGACGCCGCCAGGGCGACGGCGCGGGGCCACCAGCATACGCGATTTGTCGCGCCTCAGTTGAGACGGATCTTTTCCAGCAATTGCGTGATGTTGTAGCGCATCAGCGAGAGGTAGTCCGGTGCCGGACCATCCGGTTTCGACAATGCATCGGCATACAGCTTGCCGCCCGGTGCTGTCCCGGATTCGCGGGCGATCTGCTGCAGCAGCTTGGGGTTGCTCATGTTCTCGAAGAACAGGGCCTTGATCTTCTCGCTGCGGATCTGGCGGATCAGGGAAGCCACCTCGCGGGCGCTGGGCTCGCTGTCGGTAGACACGCCCTGCGCAGCCAGGAAGCGCACCTTGTAGCGCGCACCGAAGTATTCAAAGGCGTCATGCGAGGTGATGACCTTGCGCTTGGCATCCGGGATCTGGCTGAACTGACGTGCAGCCCAGGCATCGAGGTCCTGCAGCTTGGCGACATAGGCCTCGCCATTCTTGCGGTAGACCTCGGCACCGGCCGGGTCCAGCTTGGCCAGGGCGATGACGATGTTGCGGGCGTAGACGATCACGTTCTGCGGATCCTGCCAGGCGTGCGGGTCGTCCTTGCCGTGATGTTCATGTCCGGCACCGTGGGCGTGATCGTCCTCATCGTCACCCACGCGCTCGCGCGGCTTGATGCCGGCCGAAGCCACCACGATGGGGCCACGGTAATTGGCCGACTGCGCCAGGCGCTCCATCCAGCCTTCGAAACCGAGGCCATTGACCACGATCAGTTTGGCACGCGAGACCGCCTTGATGTCATCCGGCGCGGGCTGGAAGACGTGCGCATCTTCATCCGGACCGACCAGGGTGGAGACGGCGATGCGCTCGCCGCCGACATTGGCGACCACGTCGCCCAGGATGCTGAAGCTGGCCAGCACCGGAATGCGCTCGGCAGCGGCCGCCGGCAGGCTAGCCGCCACGGCCAGGGCCGCCAGCAGCGCAGAGAGAGGACGAAACAGTTTCATGAATACTCCGGAAAAAGAGAAGCAGAAGAAATCAGCAATAGACAGGAGAAAGTGAAGTCTCAGGCCTGCAGGTGCGGTCGCCGCAACAGGCGCGGCAGCCAGCCGCGCGGGGCCAACAGCAGCGAAGCGGCATACAGCACGCCCGCGCAGACGATGATGACGGGGCCGGACGGCACCGAGGCGTAATACGAGATCAGCAGCCCCGCATACCCGGCCAGCGCCGCCTGCAGCACGCTGTTGCACAGCTGCGCGGGCAAGGTGTCGTGCCACAACCGAGCCGAGACCGCCGGCAGCATCATCAGGCCGACCGCCATCAAGGTACCCAGGGTCTGGAAGGAGGCGACCAGGTTCATCACCACCAGCATCAGGAATACCTGCTGGTAGATCGCGCCGCCGCTGCGTCCGCCGCCCACGGCCATATACGAGGGATCAAAACTCTCCAGCAGCAGCCCGCGATAGAGCGCGGCGATGCCCAGCACGCTGGCGCTGGCCACACCGGCAATGAGTACCAGGCCCTCGCTGTCCACGCCCAGTACGTTGCCGAAGAGGATGTGCAGCAGATCGAGCTGGGTGCCGTGGCGCGAAATCAGGATCACGCCCAGCGCCAGGGCCACCACGTAGATGGCGGCCAGGCTGGCGTCTTCCTTCAGTTCGGTATGGCGGCTGATCCAGCCGGCCACGGCCACCACCAGCACCCCGGCGGCAAACCCGCCGATGGACAGCGCCGGCAACGACAGGCCGAAGAAGATGAAACCCACCGCCACACCCGGCAGCACGGCGTGGCTCAAGGCCTCGCCGAACAGACTCATGCGGCGCAGGGTCAGCAGCACGCCCAGCGGGGCGCTGCCCAGCGCCAGGGCAAAGGCAGCCACCAAAGCGCGGCGCATGAAGGAAAATTCCAGGAACGGGGCAATGGCCAGCGTTTGCAACGTCGAAAGTACGCTCATGCCTGGCCTCCCGGGCTGGCGGCATGGTGCGCGTGGGGATGCCCATGTGAATGTTCATGCGCATGGTCATGCACGCGCGACAAGGCCAGCACTTCCGCCTCGCTCACCTCGCAGACGCCGGCATGCTCATCGACTGCTTCGGCCATGGCGCGGGCGCGCTGCAGGTTTTCTTCACACATGACTTCGGCCGTCTCGCCCCAGGCCACCACATTGCGCGCCAGCAGCAAGGTCTGCGGGAAGGCGCGGCGCACCTGGTCGTGGTCGTGCAGCACCGCAATGACGGTACGGCGTTCGGCATGCCAGGCGGAGATGATGCGCAGCAGGTCGCCGGTGGTGCGGGCGTCGATGGCATTGAAGGGTTCGTCCAGCAGGATCACCTCGGCATCCTGCAGCAGGATGCGGGCAAACAGCACGCGCTGGAACTGCCCGACCGAGAGGCTGGACACCGGGCGGCCGGCAAAACCGTCCAGCCCGACTGCCGCCAGCGCCTGCACCGCACGCTGGCGCATGGCGGCGTCGATGCCGCCCCAGTTGCCCTTGGCCTGCCAATAACCCAGTTGCACGCAGTCGATCACCGTGATGGGGAAGCTGCGGTCAATCTCGGCCTGCTGCGGCAGGTAGGCGATGCGGCGTGCATCGACATGGGTATGCACGCGTCCGTCATTGCAGCGTACCAGCCCCAGCATGGTCTTGAGCAGAGTGCTCTTGCCGGCCCCGTTGGGACCGACGATGGCGGTGAGCGAACCGCGCGCAAAGACCCCGTTGACATGGTGCAAGGCCGGGTGGCGGCGATAGCTGACGGTGAGGTTGTCCAGCGAGATGGCAGCATCCATGTCAGCCCTCCCTCAAGGCCCAGTGCACGCCCAGCCACAGCAGCAGGACTACGGGCACAACGGCCAGCACACGCTCCCACCAGGGGCTGGCGAGCACGCCTTGCTTCAACAGGAATCGAGAGAGAAACGACACGGCAGGCAATCTGAGAAGAAGCAACACGGGCACCGGACAAGGCGGCCAGCAAGGCCGGGAAGAGCACACTTGCCCGTTGGCGCAACCGAGTTGCAGAAACAGGAAAAGCAGGCATTATAATGCAACCCTGTTGCAGAATGTAACAACGCTGCAAATCTGCCCGTGGTCCGAGGCACAATGCCGCTCTGAGGGCGGATTTTCTGCCCTGGTTTGCAGTCTGTTTCCTTGCGTTGCCGGTTTGCCGCCCCCTTAAATTCCCTTTACAACAAGCACAAGAAAGAAGCCGCCCATGTTCCGACCCCGTCCATCGTTGCGCCTGATTCCTCTCGTCCTGCTGTCCCTGGCCAGCCTGCCTGCGCTGGCCGCCGATGAAGGCCATGACCATCATGGCAACCATCCCGCGCACGTGCACGGCGTGGGCAAGCTGGACGTGGCCCTGGAAGGCAACACCCTGACCCTGCACCTGGACAGCCCGCTGATCAACCTGGTCGGCTTCGAACACGCCGCCAGCAGCGGCAAGGACAAGGACACCGTGCGCGCCGCCGTCAAGAACCTGCGCGAGGTCAACCGCATGTTCGCCACCGATGCCGCCGCCCAGTGCAAGCCGGCCGAAGTGCAGCTGGAGTCGGCCGTGCTGACACCGGCCCTCCTGGGTGAGAAGACGCCCGCCAGCAGCGAGCCCGCCCCCAGCGATGGCCATGCCGACCTCGATGGCGATTTCACCCTGGTCTGCGCCACCCCCGGCGCACTCAATACGGTGGATGTGAGCGGCCTGTTTGCCGCCTTCCCCGGCTTCCAGCGCATCGACGTGCAACTGGCCACGCCCAAGAAGCAAGGTGCGGTGCAACTGGTGCCGGGCAGCGCCCTGATCCCCCTGAACTGATGCGCCGACCCGCCGGGGCCACCTGCCCCGGCAACCAGTCAGCCCAATGACAGGCACCGGCGCTATGATCGGCCCTCCCCTTCTGCCTCGGCGCTCCTGCGCTTTTCCTTCATGTTGTCATGACTCTCCCTGAACGCCCCTCCCCAGCCGCCGCCATCGCCATGCACGATCTGCGCTTCACCTGGCCCGGCCAGACGCACCCGGCGCTGGCCTTGCCGCATTTCCAGGTCGCGGCTGGTGAACATGTCTTCGTCAGCGGCCCCAGCGGCAGCGGCAA
The DNA here is from genome assembly GCF_002296545.1 of Herbaspirillum sp. UBA812. Classification (NCBI taxonomy): domain Bacteria; kingdom Pseudomonadati; phylum Pseudomonadota; class Betaproteobacteria; order Burkholderiales; family Oxalobacteraceae; genus Herbaspirillum; species Herbaspirillum sp. UBA812. The sequence continues at coordinate 4,704 of NZ_DBIC01000156.1, forward strand.
GAGCACCCTGCTGGCCGCCATCGGCGGCATCATCGTGCCGCAGGCCGGCACTGTGGAAGTCCTGGGCCAGCCCTTGCACAGTCTCTCGGCGGCGCGGCGGGACCGCTTCCGGGTGGATCACATCGGCTTCATCTTCCAGCAGTTCAATCTGCTGCCTTATCTGTCCATTCTTGACAACGTGCTGCTGCCCTGCCAGTTCTCGTCCTACCGCAGGGAGCGCGCCGGACAGCAAGGGGCCGATCTCAAGAGCGTGGCGCAATCCCTGCTGGCGGCGCTGGATCTGGCACCGGGCCTGTGGACGCGCCCCGTGACCCAACTCTCCATCGGCCAGCAGCAACGCGTGGCCGCTGCGCGCTCGCTGATCGGCCGTCCGGAAATCATCGTCGCCGATGAACCTACCTCGGCCCTCGACAGCGACCGCCAGCAAGCCTTCCTCGACCTGCTGCAGCGCGAATGCGCGCAGAGCGGCGCGGCACTGGTCTTCGTCAGCCACGACCAGCGTCTGGCCGAACGCTTCAACCGCCGCATCGCGCTGGAACAGTTGAACCAGGCCGCCCGTCCCGAGGAGGCCGCATGAAGCTGCTCCTGCGACTGGCCGCGCGCAGCGCCTGGAACCGGCGCTTCACGCTGGGGCTGATGCTGCTGGCCATTGCCCTCTCCACCACCATGCTGCTGGGCATCGAACGGGTACGCCATGAAGTGCGGGCCGGGTTCTCGCAATCGGTGTCCGGCACGGACCTGGTGGTCGGTGCGCGGACCAGTCCGATCCAGCTGATGCTGTACGCCATCTTCCGCATCGGCGGCGCCACCAACAACATGGGCTGGGACAGTGCCCAGGCCCTGGCACGCAATCCGGCGGTGGCCTGGACCATCCCGATCTCGCTGGGCGATTCGCACCGCGGCTTCCCGATGCTGGCCACCAATGGCGATTACTTCACCCATTTCCGCTATGGCAGCGGCCAGTCGCTCAAGCTGGCCCAAGGCCAGCCCTTCGCCGGCGTCTTCGATGCCGTGCTGGGGGCTGACGTGGCCGACAAGCTGCACTATCACCTCGGTGACGTCATCGTGCTGGCCCACGGCATGGGCGGTCTGGGGCTGACCCAGCACGCCGACAAACCCTTCAAGGTGGTCGGCATCCTGGCCCGCACCGGCACCCCGGTGGACCGCACGGTACATATCGGCCTGGATGGCATGCAGGCCATCCACCTTGACTGGGAAGGCGGTGCGCCCTTGCCGGGGGTGCATATCCCGGCCGAATTCGTGAAGAAATTCAACCTGACGCCGACCAGCATCACTGCCGTCCTGGTGGGCCTGAAGAGCCGCGCCCGCGTGTTCGCCGTGCAGCGCGCCATTGCCGATGGCGATGGCTTCAAGGAGCCCTTGATGGCCGTGCTGCCGGGCGTGGCGCTGGACCAGTTATGGGACGTGGTCGGCATCGGCGAGAACGCCTTGCTGGTGGTCTCGGGCATGGTGGTGGTGGTCGGCCTGGCCGGGCTGGTGGCGGCGATCCTGGCCAGCCTGGGCGAGCGGCGGCGCGAGCTGGCCATCCTGCGCTCGGTCGGGGCGCGTCCGCTGGATGTGCTGTGGCTGCTGTGCGTGGAGGGATTGGGCGTGATGCTGTGCGGCGTGCTGGCCGGTCTGTTGCTGCTGAGCGGACTGATCTGGGTGCTGGGGCCGATGCTGGCTGACCAGTTCGGCATCGCCCTGCATCCCGCCTGGCCGGCGGCAGGCGAATTACAATTGCTGCTCTGGACCGTGCTGGCCGGACTGGTGGCCAGCCTGTTGCCGGCCTGGCGCGCGTATCGCCTGAGCCTGTCGGACGGTCTGACACCAAGACTCTGATCTGGAAGCCATGATATGAAGACTCTTTACTGGATAGGCGGCATCGTGGTCGCCGGCCTGTGGGCCGGGCTCGGCGTGCGCCTGCTCTCGCAAGTCAACGCCCACGCGGCCCCGGCGGCCGCGCCTGCAGCGGTCAGCGCAGCCCCGGCGACGTCTGCCGCGCTGGCCGGCGCGGTCCCCGCCGTCACGGCACGCGCCGATGCCGGCAGCACCGTGCCGGGCGTGGCGGACGCATCCAATGGCCCCTACAAGGTCGGCGACCAGTTGCAGCAAAGTGCCGCCGTGACCGAAAAGCCTTACCAGGCCTCGGGCAAGATGGTGAACGGCTTCCAGGAGATCGCCTGGGAATCGTTGATCCCCAAGGACTGGGACCCGATGGCCCCCTTCAAGGGCTTGAAACTGGACCAGATGACCGATGACGATCCGCGTGCCGATGCGGCGCTGTGGAAGGCCAAGAAATACTGGAAGGATGCCCCGGTCGACCCGGCCATGGAAGGCAAGCCGGTGCGCCTGCCCGGCTTTGTGGTATCCCTGGACCGGGAAGGCGAGGCACTCAAGGAATTCCTGCTGGTACCCTACTTCGGTGCCTGCATTCACGTGCCGCCACCGCCGGCCAACCAGATCATTCACGTCAAGAGCGCCAAGGCCGTCAAGAATGTGCGCACCATGGATGCGGTGTGGATCAGCGGCGTGCTCAAGGTGGAACGCTCGGATTCTTCCATGGGCGCATCCAGCTACAGCATGAAAGCGGTCAGCGTTGAACCCTACAGCGCGCCGGACAAGAGCTGAGTCGTCGCCCGACGGCTTATCCCCAGTTTCTCCGCTGCCTCCGCCAAGGCCTGCCCTGCGCAGGCCTTATCCACATTTTACGGGGGCAAGCTTGTGGACAAGGCTTTGACAAGCCACCCAAGCCCTTGATTCTTCAGTACTTTTCCCTCCCGCCTCGGCAGTGCGCAGAAATGGTGCAGTCGCCTTCCGCCCATCTCGCGGCCCTGACTTGTCCCCGTCCCTTGAGCGGATATCCACATTTTTTGGGAGCAAGCCTGTGGAGAAGCGCTGGGCAAGTCAGGCAAGGTCTTGATTGCAAAGGACTTTCCTTAGCCGAGGCAGCAGCAGGCAAAAACCGGGCAGCCCGGCAGACCCGATAAGCGTTGCAGGACCTGCAAGGATATCCACATTTTCTGGGAGCAAGCTTGTGGAGAAGCACTTGACAAGCCACTCAAGCCGTTGATTCCAAACAACTTTTCATTAACGCAACTGCGGCTGGCAAAGACCACCCAAATACGCCCGACCTTGGCTTTTCAGCTTGCTCCGGACTCGAAATACGGCATTGCCAGGCGCTTCCGGCAGGATATCCACATATTTTGGGAGCAAGCCTGTGGACAAGCGCTTGACAAGAGATCCAAGTAATTGATTACAAAGGAAAAACCATTTCAGATGCAAACCCGGGCAGTTTTTTGGCGCACCAGTCCGTCCGCCGCAAAGCCGCGCCCAGACTGGCCGAGCGGGGTGATATCCACACTTTTTGGGAGCAAGCCTGTGGAAAAGCACTGGACAAGCCACTCAAGCCATTGATTATTAAGGGTTTTATGAAAAATGATACGAGACGGGCAACGCCCGTTGGCCTGCAGCCCTTGCATGGATATCCACATTTTTTGGGAGCAAGCCTGTGGAAAAGCGCTGGGTAAGCGCATCAAGTCGTTGATTGCAAAGGGAATTCACCGCTAGGGCAGCGGATGGGCAATCGGCGGGCAACAGCGGGAGGCGGGGAAGGAGAAAGCGATGGGCAGGCCCCGCTGACGGAGCCTGCCCGGAAGGGAGGGACGCACCCCGCGCCGCGCACCGACAAGCTTGCGCCTGACGGGAAGGGAGGACCGCGGCTTCCATTACGTGTGCGACCTGCCGGGTTACGACGCCACTGTCCGGCCTGGGCGTGAAGCATGAAGCTGGGAGAAACTGGCTGACCCGCAGAAAAAAAGGCCTGCGACGCGCTCGCATCGCAGGCAACAACATCTGCACAGGGTCAGAGGAGACGTGTTGAAGTCTAGTGGCCGCGTATGACCGCGCCATGACAGTGCACAGGGGATATGAAGGAAAAAGCGAGAGCGGCAGCGGCCGGGAGAAAAGTGATACCGAAAGTGATACCGAAAGTGATACCGAAAATGTCATGAAGCCGTCATAACGACGAACTATAGTGTGAACCTTAGTGCGGTACATGCAACCGATATGCATGATCGCATGGTGTGTTGGACATCTGTCCAGCACACCCTCCTCTCGGAGGCGTCCGCCTCCATGACATTCCCGAACTACATTACTGAAGAAAAACGACGGACGTCTTACCAGACGCCTTCGATGGCCGTGGCCTGCAGTTTGATGCGCGAGACTTCGCCATCGGCGCCTTGCAGGGCCAGGTCATCCGGCATGACCTTGGGCGGCTTGCGGAACCATTCCAGGCACAGTTGCGAGAGATTGGTCAGCGCCTTCTTGGCGATAAACTGCTGCAGCAGCTCGCGTGTCAGTTCCAGGTTGGAAGCCAGGTAGAAATCGCCCGGCTTGGCCAGCGCCTGCACGTCCGCGCTCATGCGCTGCAGGTCTTTCTGGAACATCTGGCGCGGCACCGGCAGCGGGTGGCCGGCCGAGACCAGCAGCTCCTGGAACAGCGGTGCCATGAAGTCCAGCGCATAGCCATCGCACTGCACCCAGGCGTGGAAGGCATCCTGGTGGCTGGTCACGCTTTGGCCGTCATCCCCCAGTGAACCGAAGGACAGCGCACCGCCCCCATCTTCACGAATCAGGTAGAAAGCCGCACCGGCGACGGGGAAGGCATTGCGCTTGTAGAACTTCTTGAGGATCTGGGCGGCGGTGACGGAAAAGAAGAAACTGGCGGCCGGGATGTCCGCTTCCACGCTGTGCAGCACGGAATGGATGACGCGGAAGATGCGTTGGTAATCGGCCAGGGGGATCAATGGGCGCAGGTTCTGCGCGGAGGAATGTGAGCTTTGCATGGGCGCTATTTTCTCATGGAAAAGAACGGGCAAGCCGCTAGGCCGCTCCACGGGCGTGCCGGACTGCACACTCCCGTTGCGTGACGCGCTTTGGAACAAAAGCGGCTGCACGACTTGCCGTTCCACCCTCAAGACATGTTTACTACGCAAAACTCTGCTGCTACTGCTACGGCTACTTCAACTGCTGCTACGCACTGCAACTGCAACTACCACTACAAATCAATTGCAAAACGAAACGACATTGGTTCACTGCTGCTGCGGATGCTTGCTGTCGTTGCAGACACTACCCCTAGTGCCACGCAACGGTACTGCCTTTGCTGCTTCACTTCCCCTCGCTTCACTTCCCCTTACTTCCCCTCACTTACCCTGCTATCCCTCGCCCCCAGGCACTGCTCCCCTGGAATTCAATCCGGCTTCTTCGGCTCCTGCATGAAGCAGGTGCAATCAACATCGTGATACTGTGCGCAGTGCTGCAGCGACGGCCGGGTCAGGCCATTGTCGAACAGCGAACGGTCTTCGGCATCCACCTTCACGTAGCGCAGGGCCGAAGCCATCACCTGCTGGTCGCGCCGGCCGATGTCGTCCAGCGACACTTCCAGGCTGCCCCACTCCTTGTCGGTCTTGACGAAGAGATACATCAGCACGGTGCAGAAAACCAGATAACTGATGAACATCAGGGTGATTTCACCCGGTACGGATTCGGTAACGAAATGCATGGCTGGCTCCTAAGGCAAGATTCTTGGTCAAGGTCTTGCGTGCCAGTCACGACCCCACTGTGTGGTCGGGGGTCCGGGGCACAGACCGTGTTTCATTGGTTCCCATGGTAGTGGCCCAACGTGACTGCGAACATCGGGGAATTCCTGATCCTGCAACGCGGCTTGTCAGCTCGACAGCAAGCTGGCACAAGGCTTTGCCGCATATCAAGCTCTTCCATGACCTGTAGAAGTTACGTGAATTTCATGCCGAGCTGCCGCAGGGAAACAGCCGAAAAAAAACCCGCCAGGCTTGCGCATGGCGGGTTCAGGCTCGAATTGTCCAAGTCCAAGGACGTCTGAGGAGACGCCCTCAATGTACCGGGCCACGCAGCGGCTGAAAACGAAGCATTCGTCATGCGCTTATGCCGTTGACGTATAAGCCGCCCGACGTCCCCTCTCAGCTGGCCTTGACGGGCAGCCAGCGCTCCACCAGCCGGGTCCAGAAGGCGGCTCCCACCGGGATGTTGGCATCATTGAAATCGTAGCCTGCGTTGTGCAGCATGGGCTGGCCCTGCCCGTTGCCCACCCGCAAGAAGCAGCCAGGGCGCTGTTGCAGGAAGTAGGCAAAATCCTCGCTGCCGGCAATCGGACCGAAGGGCGCGATCACCTTCTCCGCACCCACCAGTTCCTCAGCCACGCTGCGGGCGAATTCGGTTTCGGCATCGCTGTTGACCAGCACCGGATAGCCGCGCAGGTACTCGATGTCTGCCCGCGCACCGTAGCTCTCGGCATGCAGCGCCACCAAGGCGCGGATGCGTTCTTCCAGCAATGCGCGCACCTCGGGCTTGAAGGAGCGCACGCTCAACTCCAGCGTGGCGAATTCGGGAATCACGTTGGAGGCCTTGCCCGCATGCAGGCTGCCAACCGTGACCACCGCCGTTTCCATCGGATCGACATTGCGCGAGACCACCGTCTGCAAGGCCATCACCAGGCTGGCTGCAGCCACCACCGGATCGACCGACAGGTGCGGACGCGCCGCGTGGCTGCCGCGCCCGGTGAGACGGATCTTGACGGTATCGCAGGCGGCCATGAAGGGGCCGCTCCTGAACATGAACGTGCCCGCTTCCACGCCCGGATGATTGTGGATGCCGAAGACGGCATCGCAGGGAAAACGTTCGAAGAGCCCATCGGCCAGCATCTTCTGCGCGCCGCTGTCGAAGCCGGCTTCCTCGGCCGGCTGGAAGATCAGGTGCAGCGTGCCGTCAAAACGGCGCGTGCGGGCCAGGTGCTTGGCCGCGCCCAGCAGCATGGCGGTGTGACCATCATGGCCGCAGGCGTGCATGGCACCGGGATTGACACTGGCCCAGTCCAGGCCGGTTTCTTCGTGGATAGGCAAGGCATCCATGTCGGCGCGCAGGCCAATGCTGCGGGCACTGGTGCCGGCTTTGAGGGTGGCGACCAGGCCATTGCCGCCGATGTGGCGGGTGACGGCATAGCCCCACTCTTCCAGGCGCGCGGCGACCAGGGCGGCGGTATCGACTTCCTCGAAGGACAGTTCGGGATGCTGGTGCAGATGGCGGCGGATGCCGGTGATTTCGTCGTGGATATCGTGCAGGTCGGCGACCTCGCACAGGGCGTGTTCATGCGGGTGACTCATTGTTTCTCCGTGGGGGATGGGCGTCGCGCCAGCACATCGCGGCCCTGCTCGGCCAGGTCCCAGAACAGGCCCGCCATCAGCTGCAGCGACTCGCGCGACACGCTGGCCAGTATATGCTCGTTGGGCGCGTGCTGTGAGCAGGCCGGATAGGAGTGCGGCACCCACAGCGTCGGCAGGCCGAGGGTCTCGGAGAAGACATCGTTGGGCAGCGAGCCCCCCAGGTTGGGCAGCAAGGTCGGTGTCTTGCCGGTGCTCTCCTGCAGCGAGGCCAGGCCCCAGCGCACCCATTCATCATCCGGATCGAGCCGGGTCGCGGAAAACTGCACGCCCGACAGCGTCACCTGCACATCGTCATAGCCGTGCTCATCCAGATGTGCGCGGATGTGTTCGATGAAATGCGCATCATCGCTGCCGACCACGAAACGGATCTGGCAATGCGCCGTGGCACGCCCCGGAATGGCATTGACGGGCGCCTCCGGATTGCCGGTCTTGAAGGCCAGCACTTCCAGCGTATTCCAGCCGAAGACGCGCTCGGCGGGCGTGAGGTCGGGCTCGCCCCAATCCGGATCGATCTCGGGATCGGTGGGACCGCCGCCCAGCTTGACGCTGGCCAGCGCCTTGCGCACGCTCTGCGGCAAGGCATCGGGCAGCAATGCCGGCACGCGGATGGCACCGCGTTCATCGACCAGGCAGGCGATCGCATTGGCCAGGCGCACGCCGGGATTGCGCAGCAGGCCGCCCCAGTTGCCGGAGTGATGGCCGCCGTCGCGCAGGTGGCAGGTCAGATCAAAGTTGCAGCCGCCGCGCGAGCCCAGGAACATGGTCGGCGTGGGAGCATTCACGCGCGGGCCGTCGGAGGCGATGAAGAGATCGGCCTTCAGGCGCGCTGCGTACTGGCGGCAGACTTCGTTCAAGCCGGGTGAACCGGTTTCCTCGCCCATTTCCAGAATCAGCTTGACGTTGTAGCCGAGCTTGCCGCCGCGCACCTTCATGACTTCTTCCAGCGCGGCCAGGTTGATGGTGTGCTGGGCCTTGTTGTCGGCGATGCCGCGTCCGTACCAGCGTTCGCCCTCGACCACGATCTCCCACGGCGAGAGGCCGGCGCGCCATTGATTGTCATAGCCGCGCACCACGTCGCCATGCCCGTAGGTCAGCAAGGTGAAAGCGGCCCCCTCTTCGATGCGCTCGGCGATCAGGAAGGGACTGCCGCCCGGCAACGGATTGTCGATCACTTCGCAGTCAAAGCCCAGCGTGACCAGATAGGGCGTGATCTCCTGGTGCAGGTAGTCGTAGAGGATGGGCAGGCTGGCCGCTTCCTGGCTTTCGGTACGGATGGCCACGCGGCGCTTCAGGGTTTCCATGAAACGGCCGTCGTCGAAGTAAGCCTGTACGCCGGCGATGGCTTGTGCTCTGCTCATGCTGCTGCTCCTTGGTTTTTTTCAGTTTGGTTCATGTGTTCAGGCGGCTGCGGCCAGCGCCGGAATACCCAGGCCCGGATCGGGCGTCAGCGCCGAGGCCAGCAGCATGCGGGTATACGGATGCTGGGGATCGCTGAAGAGTTGTTCACGTGAGGCCAATTCCACGATGCTGCCCTTGTTCATCACGGCCACCCGGTCCACCAGGTGCTCCACCACGCCCAGGTCGTGGCTGATGAAGAGGTAGGTCAGCCCGAACTCGGCCTTCAGATCCAGCAGCAGGTTCAGGATCTGCGCCTGCACCGACACATCCAGCGCCGAGGTCGGTTCATCGCAGATGAGGATGTCGGGCCGCAGGATCAGTGCCCGCGCAATCGCCACCCGCTGCCGCTGGCCGCCGGAGAGCTGATTGGGATATTGCGTGTGGGTGCGCTCCGGCATGCCCACCAGATCGAGGATCTGGCGCACCTGGCGATTGCGCTCGGCCGCATTGCCGATGCCATGCAGCTTCAGCGGCAAGCCGACGATCTCGCCCACGGTCTTGCGCGGATTGAGCGACGAATACGGATCCTGGAAGATCGGCTGGATGTGACGTGCATGCGCGCGGCGCTCGGTCGGATCGACCTCCTGGCCGTTGATGAGCACGTTGCCCGAGGTCGGCGCCAGCAGGCCCAGCAGCATCTTGGCCAGGGTGCTCTTGCCGCAGCCGGACTCGCCAACCAGGCCCAGCGTCTCGCCGCGATAAAGACGCAGCGACACGTCATCGACCGCCTTCAGTTCACCCGGTGCCTGGAACAGCCCGCGCTTGAGCGGATACACCTTCGACAGGGCGCACAGTTCCAGCGCGATGTCGTCCAGCGGTGGCCGTGGTGTCAGGGAAGTGTTCATGCTGCCACCTCCATCGCCGACACCGGCGCATCGAGCTTGAAACAGCGCGCCTCATGCGGCAAGCCGGGGCCGCCCTGCTGCACCATGGGCGGATCCTGTTCGCAGCCGCTGTCGGCCAGGGTACAGCGATTGCGGAAGGCGCAGCCGCTGACCTGCCCGACCAGGCTGGGCACCACGCCCGGAATGGCTTGCAGCCTGCTGCCCGGCAAGGTTTTGCCGCGCACCGGGATGCAATTTAGCAAGCCACGCGTGTAGGGATGGCGCGGCTGGGCGAAGAGTTGCGCCACGCCGCTGGTCTCCACCACCTGCCCCGCATACATCACGGCCACGCGATCGGCGATGCGCGAGACCACGCCCAGGTCGTGCGTGATGAAGATGACGGCAGTCCCGAACTCCTGCTGCAGTTCGCGGATCATGCGCAGGATCTGCGCCTGAATGGTCACGTCCAGTGCGGTAGTGGGTTCATCGGCGATGATCAGGTCCGGGCTGCACATGAGCGACATGGCGATCATCACGCGCTGGCGCAGGCCGCCGGAGAGCTGGTGCGGATACTGGCGCAGGCGGTCTTCGGCGTTAGTGATGCCGGTCCGGTGCAGCAGGTAGAGCGCACGTTCGCGCGCCTCGCCCCGCGTCACCCCCGGCTGCTGCAGCATCGCCTCGCAGAGCTGGTTGCCCAGCGTGTAGGCGGGGTTCAGCGACGTCATCGGCTCCTGGAAGATCATCGACATGCGCTTGCCGCGCAACTGCATGCGCTGCCGTTCGCTCATGGTGTTGAGATCCGCGCCATCGAAGAGGATGTGGTCGGCACTGCATTGCGCCTTGCGCGGCAACAGCCCCATCAAGGCCAGCGAAGTCATGGACTTGCCGCAGCCGGACTCGCCGACCAGACACAACATCTCTCCCTTGCGCACCTGAAAATCGATGCCGCGCACGGCATGCAGCATGCCGTTTTCGGTGGGCAGATCCACCTTCAGGTTCTTCACGTCCAGCAATATGCTCATGGTGTGCTCCTTGCGCGAACCCTCAGTTAGTTGCGGCCGTCGGGCGCGTTGACATCGCGCAGGCCATCGCCGACCAGGTTGATCGCCAGCACCAGCAGCGCCAGCGCCACACCTGGAATGACGATCACCCAGGGCTTGAAGAACATGTAGGTCTTGCCCTCGGCCACCATCAGGCCCCACGACGGCGTGGGCGGCTGCACGCCCAGCCCGAGGAAGGACAGCGTGGCTTCCAGCAGGATGGCGTGGGCCATTTCGAGCGTCGCCACGACGATGAGCGCACCCATGATGTTGGGCAGGATCTCGCGCAGCAGGATGTAGGGTGTCGAAGCCCCGATGGCCTTGGCGGCCGCGATGAATTCGGCGTCGCGCAACTGCTGCGTGGCCGAACGCGTGACCACCGCAAAGCGGTCCCACAGCAACAGCCCCAGCAGCACGATCACCACCTTCAGCGAACCACCGACCAGCGAGGCCATCGCCAGCGCCACCAGCACCACCGGCATGGCCAGGCGCGTGGTGATGAGATAGCTGATGACGGCATCGGTGCGTCCGCCGAAGTAACCGGCCAGCACGCCCAGAGTGGTGCCGATCAGGCCCGAGATGAGCGCGGCGGCAATGCCGATGGTCAGCGAGACGCGCGCACCGAAGATCAGCCGCGAGAGATAGTCGCGCCCCAGCTTGTCGGTACCGAGGATGTGTTCCCAGCTGCCCTGGGCCTGCCACACCGGCGGGATCAGGCGCGCCGTGACATCCTGGTCGAAGGGATCATGCGGCGCCAGCAGCGGTGCGAAGATCGCCGCCAGCACGATGACGGCCAGGAACAGTGCCCCCAGCACCAGGCCGCGATGGCCGAGCAGGCGGCGCAGCTTGCGACGCCACGCCGGCAGCGGTGGCAAGGCCGCACTCAACACGGCAGGGGCAGGCAAAGTGGATGATGAGGTAACGCTCATGTCGTCTCCAGACAAGATCAGCGGGTACGGATGCGCGGGTCCAGCAGCGCATTGATGACATCGGCCAGGAAGGTAAGGCCGATATAGAACATGGCGATGATGAGCACCACGGCTTGCACCACCGGATAGTCGTTGCGCGAGATGGCGTCCCATGCGAGCTGACCCAGCCCCTGCATCGAGTAGACCGATTCGATGACCACCGAGCCCCCCAGCATGAATCCCAGCTCAACTGCTGCCAGCGCCACCACCGGGATGACCGCATTGCGCAGGGCATGCTTGAACACCACCCGCGATTTGGAGAGGCCCTTGGCGCGTGCCGTGCGGATGTAGTCCGAGCCCAGCACCTCCAGCATGCCCGAGCGGGTAAGCCGCATCATGGCCGGCATGGCGTAGTAGCCCAGCGCCACGGCCGGCAGGATGAAATGCTGCCAGCTCTCGTTGCCCGCTACCGGCAGCCAGTGCAGGGTGACGGCGAAGAGGAGGATCAGCGTCAGGCCGAACCAGAAGCTGGGCATGGCCTGCCCGACCACGGCAATCAGCAGCGCCGTGCGATCCAGCCAGGTATCGCGATAGAGCGCCGCCAGCACGCCCAATGGAATGGCCGTCAGGATCGCCAGCAGCAAGGCACTGCCGCCGAGTTTGATGGTGATGGGCAGGCGTTCGGAAATCATTTCCATCACCGGCCCCTGGAAGTAGAAGGACTTGCCGAAGTCGAGCTGCACGGCACGGCCCAGCCAGTCCACGTATTGCGTGGTCAGCGGACGGTCCAGGCCGAACTGGGTACGCACCGATTCGACCTGGGCCGCCGTGGCCTCCGGCCCGGCGATGGAGACCGCCAAATCTCCGGAGAGATGCAGCAAGGTAAAGCTGACGACGGACACCGTCAGCGCCACGCACAAGGCGATGGCGAGGCGGCGCAGGAGGTAGATCAACATGGCGATCCTTCCTTGCAGAAGCTGGGCGGATGACGTCAGGAGCGGCGCACGCAGGGCATGCGCCACCGGGTTTATTTCCAGGAGGCTTCGTAGAAGCGCGGCAACTCGTCCGGATACCCCTGGAACTTCAGCTGCGCATTGAAGGCATAGAAGGTCGAATAGGAGAACATCGGTGCCACGTAAGCCTGCTTGGAAATGAGTTCCTGCGCCTTGGTGTAATTGGCCTTGCGCACGGCCGGATCGATGGAGGTATCGGCGGTCTGCAGGAACTGCTGCAATTGCGGATCCTTGGTGATGTCATCGGCACCGCCCTTGAAGTAGACACCGGCAAAGGCCGAGGTATCGTTCATGGAGAACGAGCCCCATGAATAAAAGCTCATGGGTGTCTTGCCGCTGCGGTATTCGGTCTGCAGGGCCGCGAACTTCATGTAATGCAGCCGCGCGCGGATGCCGACCTTGCGCAGGTCGCCGATGATGGCTTCGGCGATTTCACGCTCGCGGTAAGCGTAGATGTCGGTATCGAAGCCATTCGGATAACCGGCCGCCGCCAGCAGCTCCTTGGCCTTGGCCGGGTTGTAGTCAAACTTGATGGCGGCATTGCTGTCGCAGCCGAACTGCGTGCGGAAGCAGGCGGTATAGACCGGCTGGCTGCCGCCGCGCATCAGGTTCTCGGCATAGCCCTTGCGGTTGATGGCGTGATTGACCGCCTGGCGCACGCGCACATCCTTGAAGGGAGAATTGGGCGCGGAGGTGCCGGTCGCATCCAGGGTGATGAAGCCCACGCGCATGGTCTCGCCACTCTGCACGGTCAGCTTGGGATTGGTCTTGAGCGAATCGGCCTGGTCGGGCGGCACGCGCCAGATCCAGTCGATGGCCCCGGTCATCAGCTGCGCGGCACGCGTTTCCGGATCGGGGATCACCACGAACTTGATGTTGCCAATCGAGGGCTGGCCCTGCGGGCTGTCCTTGAAGTAGTTGCCGTTCTTGACCAGCGTCACACCCTGCCCCGGGGTCACGCTGGTGACCTTGTAGGGACCGGTGCCGATGGGGGCCTTCGAGAACCCTTCCAGCCCGACCTTCTTGAAGTAGGCCGCCGGATAGATCGGCAGCGGACCGGCCAGATATTCAAGCGCGGCGGGGAACGGCCCCTTCAGGTTGATGCGCACCTGGTAGTCGCCCAGCTTGTCGACGCTCTTGATCCAGTCGGTATTCTGGCGCGTGACCGCCTTGGATTCCGGCGAGACGGCATAGTTGAAGGTGAACACCACATCGTCGGCACTGAACTTGTCGCCGTTCTGGAATTGCACGCCCTGGCGCAGATCCAGCACCAGCGCAGTGGGCGACTCCCACTTCCAGGCGGTGGCCAGTTGCGGCTTGTACTCGTTGGTCTTGGGATCGCGATAGATCAGCGTGTCCCAGATCAGGTGCGCCAGGATCACGCCTTCGCGCAGGTTGTTGTGGTACTGGCTGATGTTCTCGACTTCGCTGTCGGAAGCGTAGATGAGGGTGTCGTTGGCCTTGCCGGCATGGGCTGCCATCGCGCTCATGGCCCCGGCCACGAATACCGCGCAACGTGACCAGCGCATGAGGGATTTCGGTAGTGCGTTCATTCCTGCCCCTTCGTTCGAATAAGACAATTTAGAAAAAATCGCGACGTCGGGGCTGATACTAGGCTAGGATTTATCGATGCCACAATCATCAAATTTCTAAGCCTGCGTTGCCGAATCCAGAACGCAGAAATGCTGCACCACAATGAGACCACCCTGGCAAAAGCCGCATCGCTGCTGGGCTGCGGGGCGTGGAGCAGGTGCAGCATCGCAGTGCGCGCCCAGTCCGCAAGCACTGCACCAAAGCCGTGAAGCACGCACCAAATAAAGCGCGAAATTATTTGCACCGGCCGGGTAAAGTGCCGGTCAGCCTTGGTCAGGACGAAAGGAGTCACCGGATGAAATCACAGCAACTGCAAGACACCGCGCTGCGCTACTTTCTCGAAGTAGTCCGCTGCGGTTCCATCAGCGAAGCCTCGCAGCGCCTGAATGTGGCCAGCTCGGCCATCAGCCGCCAGATCAGCAGCCTGGAAGAAACGCTCGATACGGTTCTGTTTGAACGCCGTCCACGGGGCATGGTGCTCTCGGCAGGTGGCGAAATGCTGGCCGCGCATGCGCGCAAGATGGCACTTGAAGCCGACCGCGTGGTGGCCGACCTGCAGGCCTTGAAAGGCTTGCGCAGCGGGCGTGTGCGGCTGTCGGCCTCGGAAGGTTTTGCGATCGATTTCCTGCCGCGCCTGATCAACGCTTTCCAGAAAAAATATCCGGGCTTCGTGTTCCAGCTCTTCGTGGGCGCACCGGCAGTCGTGTCGCGCCAGGTGCGCGAAGGCAATGCCGATATCGGCCTGACCTTCGCACGTCTGCCCGAGCCGGAGATCAAGGTCGTGCACCGCCAGCCCGGCCCGATTGCGCTGGTGATGCGCAACGATCATCCGCTGGCGCGCTTCCGCCATGTGTCGCTGGGCCAGCTCAAACCCTATCCTCTGGCGCTGCCCGACCCGACCACCACGCTGCGGCAATTGTTCGACATCGCCTGCAGCCGCCAGCAGGTGGTGATCGAACCGGTGATGACCAGCAATTACATCCAGTCGCTGCACAACTACGTGCTCGACAACGACGCGCTCTCCATCACCGGCGACGTCACCGTGCGCTACCGCATCGAGCGCGGCGAACTGACCATGCGGCCGATCCGCGATTGTCCGAGCGATGGCCGCTTCGTTGAAGTACAGACCCTGGCAGGACGGACCTTGCCGCGCAGTGTCGAGATCTTCCTGGATTATCTGGTAGCGGAATTGAGCAAGGACCTGTAAACGCAACAACGCAACGCGGCCGCTACAGGAGCGGCCGCGTTGTTTCTTCTTTCAGCTTTTCAGCAGGTCAGTGCATCGCTCAGAAGCGCCAGCTGGCTTTGATCGCCGCCGACTGGTTGATGAAACCGCTGCGGCCTTCGGCATCGAAGCGCAGCAAGATGTCGGCCGCTTCCACCAGCTTGAAGCGATAGCTCACACCCGCCTTCAACAACCACGGCGAGCGAGCCGGTCCGGGCGTGGTGAAAGACTGGCCCGGCGCACCGGCATAGGTGGCCACCAGGTCATCGCGATCGTTGATGACGTCATAGCTGGCACCGAGGTAGGTACTGATCTGCGAACCTGGCGTCAGCGTGTAATTCAAACGCGCCGCCGTGCCGAGCAACAGGGCCTGGCTGCGCTTGCCCTGCACCGACAGGTTCAGGTCCCCTGCCCCGTTCTCGGCGTAGGACGGGCTTTGCAGGCGGGTGTAGTCGAGCTGCAGGGCCGGTACCAGGCTCATTGCTTCACTCAGCGGCAGCGTGAACGATACGTTCGTGCCCAAATGCGCATGCCAGCTCTGGAAGCGGCTGCTGGCGATGCGATTGAGGCCACCGAACTGCATCTGGCGGTCCAGGCGGTTGCCGTTGCGGCCGAGGTCGGCTTGCCAGCCGAGTGATATCTCTCCCAATGGGAGGCTGCCGTAGAGGGCCACCATGTTGGACTCGATGCGGCTGCGACTGCCGGTGCCGGTGATGGCGGTATTGCCGCTGGCACTGGTGCTGGCATAGGCGTAGGACAGGCCGGCGCGTGCGCTGTCGAACTCCATCTCGGCACCGGCGGCCAGGCCCGAAGTGCTGGCAGTGAAGCCGGACTCGCCGCCACGGTCGCCCTGGTTGGTGCGCGACTCGAAGGGCATGATCCACACCTGGCGGTCGCCGCCTGCCTCGCCCGAGGACAAGCCGCTGCCTGCAGCGGCGCTGCCCATGTTGCCGCTCTCGGTGCGGGTGGCGATGACGCGGTTCAGGGAAGCCATGGTGCCACGGATGGCACTGGTGCTGACGTCCCTGGGCAGGGTCTGGCTGACGGCACGCAGCAGGCTTTCCGGATCGGGCATGCGGCCCAGGGCGGTGACCACCTGGGCCATGTCCGCCGTGGAGGGCTGCCGGATCTGGCGGTCCAGTACCGGGGCTACCCGTGCAGCGGCCGTGGCGGCGGCGATGAGCGTCGCCGAGGGGCGCACTGTGGGGGCGGGCGTTGGAGCCGGTGATGCTGCTGCAGGGGTTGCGGGTGCTGCAGCTGGTGCTGCCGATGCTGCAGCCGGTGCTGCTGGTGCTGCTGGTGCTGCCGGTACCGCTGGTGCTGCCGGTGCTGCCGGTGCCGCCGGTGCTGCCGGTGCCGCCGGTGCTGCCGGTGCTGCCGGTGCTGCCGGTGCTGCCGGTGCTGCTGGTGTTGCTGGTGCTGCCGGTGAGGATGCCGGTGCCACTGGTGCTGCCGGTACTGGTTTATTTGCGGCCGGACCAGTTGGAGCGTGCGTGGTGGACGCTTGGGTGGTCGTAGCCTGTACAGCTGGAGCCGCTGCAGTGGATGCTTGAGTACTCGTTGCCTGTACAGCTAGTGCAGGTGGAGTGGACGCCTGAGTGCTCGTTGCCTGTACAGCTGGTGCAGGTGGAGTGGACGCCTGAGTGTTCGTGGCCTGTACAGCTGGGGCAGGTGGAGTGGAAGACTGCGTGCTCGTGGCCTGTACAGCTGGGGCAGGTGGAGTGGACGCCTGAGTGCTCGTTGCCTGTACAGCTGGGGCAGGTGGAGTGGAAGGCTGCGTGCTCGTGGCCTGTACAGCTGGCGCTGGCGTGGTGGATGCCGGTGTGCCAGTTGCCTGTACAGCTGGCGCTGGCGTAGCGGATGCCGGTGTGCCAGTTGCCTGTACGGCTGGCGCAGGTGTACTGGACGCCTGCGTGCTCGTAGCCTGCACAGCTGGCGCAGGTGGAGTGGACGCCTGCGTGCTGGTCGCCTGTACGGTTGAAGCCGTTGTACTGGACGCATCCGTGTTCGTTGGCTGTACGGGCGGAGCAGGTGTAGCGGCCGGCTGCGTGCCCGTTGCTTGTATGGCAGGGGTCGGTGTCCCCGCCGCATCCGGCGTCAGCACCGCCTGGGCGACCTGCTGAATGCTGGTCGCGTCGACGATGTTCAGGTCAAGCGCAGTAGCGGACACCACAGGCTTGAAGTCGAACAGCAGGGAATTGTCCGTGACATTCAGGCGCGGTGCCGTGAGGCTGCCGGCCGTGACCACGCCGGCCAGTGTCTGGCCGCTTCCCAGACTGGCGGTCTTGTAGACATCCACGGCCAGGTGCGCGTCGGGCGCAAAGCTGGCCGCCCCGGTGACTGCCAGCTTGCCGTATTGGCTGGCACTGGCCACGCCCACGGTCAGGGTCTGGTCCGCCGTCAGGCTGAAGGCCGGTACGCTCAATGTGCCGGCGGCGATGGTGGTGTTGCCGCTGTAGCTGAGCGGACCGAGCACGTGCAATGTCCCTTCCCCCTGCTTGACCAGGCTGCCCTTGCTGCGGCCGTCGGCGATGCCGGCATTGAGCGTAAGCGTGAAAGCCTGGGTATCGAAGCGCCCTTCGCCACTGACGCTGACCACATTGCCCATGGCCGGTTGGTCGGCCGCCGCACGCAAGGTGGTGCCATCGGACATGGCCAGCGGGCCGGTGCCCAGCGCGTTGGAAGACGCCACGCCGAGCGTGCCGCCCTCCAGCCGGGTGCCCCCCGAATAGCTGTTGTTGCCAGACAAGGTGAGGCTGCCCTCGCCGGTCTTGACCAGGCTGCCGACGTAATCGGCATCGGTCTTTTTGCGGGCGGCGTCGAGATAGGTGGCCTGGGCGTGATAGTCGCCCAGCGCCACCGTGGCCGGATCTGCGGCGATCAGCCTGGCCATCAACTCCTACTTGCTCAGTGTGGGACCGCTGCCGGACTGCTTGAGCAGGGCCGCTGCCAGCGGATTGGCGGCGACTGCCTTGTCGGCTTGCTGGAAGGCAGTGTTGTCCTCTTTCTTCTTGCTGGCCTGGAAGGTGGCATTGCGCTGCGCGCGTGTCTGCACCAGTGCCATGGCCTGGCCATAGCCGCTCTCCACATTCGATGCGATCTGGACCGCCGCGCTGGCAGCGGCCGCCTGCAGGGCATCCGGCGAAGCAGCCTCACGGGCTGCCAGCTGGGCACGGTCATCGCTCTTGCGCTGGATCAGCGCGGCTTCGGAGATGTCGTTGCTCCAGGTGTCGCTGCGGCCGGCGGCGATGTTGGCGTTGAACACGCCCAGCAGTTGCCCCGGACCATTCAAGGCCTTGTTGAGGTCCGGCACGCCCCAGCCGAACATGGCATTGGGCACGTCCGCCGGACCGCTGCCCAGATGCTTGGCGGTAGTCAGCAGGATGGTGCGGATGGCCTGGTTGTCGAGGTCGGGATAGCGCTCCATGAGCAGCCCCAGTGCGCCGGTCACGTGCGGGGCGGCCATGGAGGTGCCGGAAGCATTGACCATGTCGGTGTCGGAATTGATGTTCAGACTGGTGATGGCCGAGCCGGGGGCGGACACGCACCAGTACCTGGCCAGTCCACACTGGTTGGAGAAGCTGGGCAGCACCGAGCTGGCGTTGATGGCGGCCACCGCGATCCAGTTCTGCTCCAGTTCCGGCCGGAAGTAAGGCAGTGCCGAGCGGATATTGACGTTGGCCTTGGCGGTATTGCCGGCCGCCCAGACCATCAGCGTGTTGGATTCTTTGGCCACATCGGCGGCGGCGTCCAGCCAGCTTTTCTTGTTACCGCCTTGCAGGCGCTCGTAAGCTGCGGCCACGCCGCCGATGCTGCCGAAGTCATCGCGCGAATCCGCACTGCCCCAGCTGCTGTTGATGACCCGCACACCGGCATTGGCGAGGTTGCCGTAGGCTGCCTTGAAGTAGTTGTAATCCACGTTCACGCCATAGACCGAACTGTCGGTGCCGTTGGTATTGGTGATGTGGTAGTCGCTGGCGAAGGCCACCCCCATGATCCCCGCGCCGTTCTTGGCCGCCGCGATGGTGCCGGAGACGTGGCTGCCGTGCTTGTCGTTGAGTTTGCTCAGTGCGCCGGTGGTGCTGAAGGCGTCCCCTGCTTTCCAGGCCTGGCTGCCGTCCTGATATTGCGAACCGTCATTGGCGTAGCTGCCGGTGACGGCCAAGGCCTTGACGTTGCGGGTGACGAACTCGGCGTGGGACAGCAATAGCCCGGAATCGACCGCGCCCAGCTTGATGCCCAGGCCCGAGAAGCCGGCCGCGTAGGCGTACTGGGCATTCATGGCACCCAGTCCCCAATCGGTCTGGAATTCCTTGTTGCCTGTCCAGCTGGCCAGGGCGGCGGCAGAGTCGGTGGTGGTACTGCCATCGTAGTTGACGAAGCTCTGGGCGGCAGCGGGCAAGCTCAGGGCCGGGCCCAGCGTCAGCAGGACGGCGGCGCACAGACGGTGTTGGCGCAGGCCGGCAGGCGGCGCGATGCAGGCGGACTTGCCCTGCTTCTTCTTGTTTTTCATCTTCCCTTCCTCGGTCGATCTTTTGGAATTGGCCGGGTCATCGGGAAGGCAACCCCGTCCCCCGTCCTTCTTGTCGTCGCCCCTTGGTGCCGGTTCGGACCGGCTTTGTAGGGGCGCATTGTCGAGGGACAAGGCCTTTCTGGACATTGTCTTTTGGTGCTGTTCAGGGCGGAGGGAGGTGAAGCGTCGTACCTCAGGTGAGGGGGCGACCGAAGGAAGGATGACGCGCGAAACCCGTCTGCGGGTCACTGCCAAAAGGAAGAAGCGTCAGTGCCGTCCATGCAAAGGCACCGAGCAAAAGAGCGGATAAGAAAATCGCCGCAGGCATTGCAGCCTGCGGCGATGTGAAGAAAACGGAGGTGGCTGATACGGAGCTCATCACCCGTATCGGCTGCCGCATGTCAGAGCGCTTCCTCCGACCACCCCAGCCCCAGCGCCTTCTGAATTCCCACAAAACTGCGCGTCAGATTGGCCTCGGCCTGCAACAGATTCTGCTGCGCGGTGATCTGCTGCCGCGTGGTGTCTAGCACTTCGATCAGCGTCCCGGTACCTGCCTGATAACGCTGCCGCGCCAACACCAGCGCACGGTCGGCGGAGACCTTGGAACGCGCGATGGTGGCCACGCTCACCCGGCCATAGCGGAAGCGCGAGAGCGCATCCTCGGCATCGCGCAGGGCTTCCAGCACGGACTGCCGATACTTCATCTCGGCCTCGTCGCGCACCCGCTCGGCTTGCGTGACACGGGCCTTGGCGCGGCCAAAGTCGAGAAAATTCCAGCTCAGCATGGGCGCACCCAGCGCCGCAAAATCATCCAGGCGCGTCAGGTCCGAAGGATGCGTTCCACCGAGCCCGATCACGCCAAACAACTTCAGGCTCGGATAGCGCGCCGCTTCAGCCTGCCCGATCTTGGCCGTATCGGCGGCCAGCGTGCGTTCAGCAGCGCGGACATCAGGACGACGACGCAGCAGCGAGACCGGATCACCCACCGCCACCTGTTGCGGCGGCAGCGGCACGGGGGCTGTGGCCGCCAGTTCGCTGTCCAGCGTGCCCGGCTCCTGTCCCAGCAGCGTGGCCAGTTGGTTGAGGTAGGTATCGCGCTCGGCCTGCAGCGGGACCAGGTCGGCACGGCTGGCATCAAGCTGGTTCTGCACGCGCAGCTGATCCAGCGAAGAGGCCGTGCCGCGCTCGACACGCTGCCCGGTCAGCTGCAGCATCTGCTCCTGCGCCTGCACCGCTTCCTGGCCCAGCGACAGACGCAGCTGGCGGTCGCGCAGGCTGATGTAGGCATTGGCCACTTCAGCGGCCAGGCTCACCTGCACATCGGCCAGCGAGGCCTGCGCCGCATCGGCCGTGGCCGTGGCCGCTTCCACCGCTCGGCGGCGGGCACCGAAAAGATCGATCTCCCAGCTCGCATCAAAACCCACGCTGTAGAGATTGGCGCTGGTCGGCGAGCCATTGCCGGAGCTGGAGCCGCCGGTCAGCGCGCCCAGGTTGGCCGGCGGCAGGCGCGCATGTCCGGCCAGGGCCGAGGCACCGACGCTGGGGGCGGCATTGGCCTGTTCCAGCGCCAGCCCCGCACGCGATTGCTGCAGGCGGGCACGCGCCACGCCCAGATTTGGATTGGCTTGCAGGGCGCGCTCGATGAGGCTGTTCAGTTCGCTGTCGCCCAGGCCTTGCCACCATTGATTGATCGGCGCGGCGCTATTGGCGCTGTCGCCGCCGCGAACGAATTGCTGGCTGTGTGCCGCTTGCGGGGCGGCTTCGGGCGGGCCGGCGTACTCCGGTCCTAGGGCGGAACAGCCGGCCAGCAGCGCAGCGGCCGCCAGCGCGATCAGGCGCACGGCCGGGAAGGAAGAGGAAGTCTTGTCCATGTTGATCATCAATGAGAAGCCACCGGTGCGGCATTGGTCGGCAAGGGGCGCAGGAACAGCACCAGCGGAGTTACGCAGAGGATGGCCACGCCCAGCATCCAGAACAGGTCGGCATAGGTCATGGTCAGCGCCTGCGCCTGGATGGTCGCGCCCATGAGCTGGATCGCCACATCCTGCCCGCCCAGCAGATGGGCTTGCGCGGCGATGCCGGACTGCACCAGGTCGGAATTGGCGTTGAGGCTTTCTTCCAGCCGGCGGCTGTGCAGCCACAGCCGCTGGTCCTGGATCACGGCAATGGCTGCCAGCGCCAGCGAGCCACCCAGGTTGCGCGCGGCACTGTAGAGGCCGGATGCATCCCCGGCCTGCGACGGCGGCACCGAGCGGATCGCCGCCTGGTTCAGGAACAGCATCGCCAGCACCGTGCCCACCCCGCGCATCAGCTGCGAGGCCACGAAGGAGCCGCCATAGGACAGCGGGCTCAGGTCGGTCTCGATGAAGGCCGAGGTAGCCAGCAGCAGGAAGCCTGTGCCCACGGCAATGCGGATATCCACCAGCCGCATCAGCAAGGGCGTGAAAGGCATCATGAGGATCATCGGCACGCCCGAGAGCAGCACGATCCAGCCCGATTGCAGCGAGTTGTAGCCGGCAATGCCGGAGAGGAATTGCGGGATCACGTAGGCCGTGCCATACAGCGCCACGCCGACGATCATGGCCATCATCACCACGGAACCGAACTGGCGGTCGCGCAAGAGCCGCAGCTGGATCACCGGATGGCGCGCGCGCACCTGCCCGATGGCCAGCAGGATGAAGCCGAGCACGGAGGTAGCCGCCAGCCAGCGGATATCCGGCGAGGAAAACCACTGCTCGCGCTCGCCCTCTTCCAGCACCACCGTCAGCCCACCCAGCCCCAGTGCCAGGCCGGCAATGCCGAACCAGTCGGCCTCGGCCAGCTGCTCGAACTTGGGCCGTTCATAGGGAATGGCCACCAGCAGCAAGGTGATGAGGGCCGCACCCACTGGCAGGTTGATGAAGAAGGCATAGTGCCAGCTGACGTTCTCGGTCAACCAGCCACCCATCACCGGCCCCAGCACCGGGCCGAGAATGGCGGTCGCACCGAACAGGGCATTGCCGACCGGCTGCTGCGAACGCGGCAGGCGCGTGGCGATGATGGTCATGGCGGTGGGAATGAGCGCGCCGCCGGTGAAACCCTGCCCGACCCGGCCCACGATCATCATCGGCAGCGTGGTCGAAAGGCCGCACAGCACCGAGAACAAGGTGAAGAGGCTGGCCGCCGTCAGCAACAGCACGCGCAATCCCAGCAGCCGTTCCAGCCAGGCCGACATGGGGATGATGACGATCTCGGCCACCAGGTAGGCGGTGGCGATCCAGGTGCCTTCAGTGCCTGAGGCTCCGATTTCGCCCTGGATGGTGGGCAGCGAGGAATTGACGATGGAGATATCCAGCGTCGCCATCAGCGCACCCAGCGTACCGGCAGCGACCGCCAGCCAGGCGGCGGCATCGGCTTTCTCCGGCTGGGCGCCCTGCCCGACGGGCTGGGCGGGGGCCGCGCCGCTCACTGCGACTCCTTGCGGGTGGCGTTGGTCTCGCTGTTGCGTTCGCGCAGTTCACGCAATTCATCCTTGGCCGCGATGGTGTTGACTTCCACCGTCACCGACAGGCCGGCCACGAAGGCACGGGTTTCTTCCGGCGTAGCATCGACGGCCACGCGCACGGGCACGCGCTGGACGATCTTGGTGAAGTTGCCGGTGGCATTCTGCGGCGGCAGCAGCGAGAACTGCGCGCCGGTACCCGGCGAGAGGCTTTCCACATGGCCGTGGAATTCTACGCCCGGCAAGGCATCGACCTTGATGATGGCAGGCTGGCCGATGCGCATGATGCCGATCTGGGTTTCCTTGAAATTGGCCGAGACGTAGAAGCGGGTCGGCACCACGGTCATCATGCGCGTACCAGGCGAGACGAACTGGCCGACGCGGACCTGCTTGTCACCGATGCGGCCATCGACGGCGGCGCGGATCTCGGTATAGCCGAGGTTGACGCTGGCAGCATCGTATTGCGCCTTGGCCGTCTCGCCCTGGGCCTGCGCCTGGCGCACCTGGGCCTGCAGCGAGCGTACCCGCAGCTGCGCCGCATCCAGCGCAGCACGACGTGCGGCGACCGTGCTGCGGGCCTGGGCCTGCTGGTTGCGCAAGGTGGTCAGGCGTTCACGCGTTTCGGCACCGGAAGCCGCCAAGGGCGTGTAGCGCTCCACTTCGGCGGTGGCGAAGCGGGCATCTTCGTCGGCTGAGGCCAGCTGCGCTTTGGCCTGCGCAATGGCGGCCTGCTGTTCGGCCAGTTGCGCATGGGCGGCTTCCTCGCTGGCGCTGGCGGCGTCGATCTGGGCTTTGGCCTGGGCGGCTTGCGCCGAATAATCGCGCGCATCGATGCGCACCAGCGGCTGGCCGGCCTTGACGATCTGGTTGTCCGCCACCAGCACCTGGTCGACATAGCCGGTCACCTTGGAGGACACCGTCACGCTGTCGGCCTGGACGAAGGCATCGTTGGTGCTCTCCAGATACTTGCCGCGGAACTGGTAGTACAGCACCCAGGCCGCCACGATCACCAGCACCAGCAAGCCCAGCGCACGCAGGATGAAGCGGGCGCGCGGACTCATGCGTTTCTTGGGAGCGTTGTTCTTGTTGCTGCCGTTGGTGGAGGCATCCGGCCGGGAGGAACTGGCTTCTGTATTGCTCGGTGTGTTGCTGGGTGTGGCGTCGGTCATCTTTTTTATCCTAATATCTGGGCGCGGAGGGCTGCTAACTGAATCAATACACTGGGCAACACTGTATTGATACGGAGCAATACACTTCACGCGCCAGCACCAATACAGTGGCAATACGGGGTCAATACAGCTTTCCCCAACCGAACGGGGAAATTAATGAGGTACCATATGATATGGTATCTGGAAAAATCATGTCTACAGGCTTTACAAACGATGACAGCAGCAGTGCCGCCGAGGCGCTGCGCGACTACTACATCCGCTCGCACCGCACGCTGGACAAGCTCATGGCCGGCGAAGGAGCCTCATTGGCGCGCAACAAGATGCTCGGCCACATCGAACGCAACAGCCCGGTGCGCGCGGCCGACCTGGCCACGGCCTTTGGCTTCGCGCCGCGCACCATCACCGAGGCCATCGATGCCCTGGAGCGCGACGGACTGGTCCAGCGCAATGGCGACACCACTGACCGCCGGGTCAAATACATCGCTTTGACCGCGTCGGGCAAAGAAGTGCTGCGGGCCTCGGAGCCGGTGAAAAAAACCTTCATCGACGGACTGTTCGCCGCCCTGAGCGAAGAGGAAATCGCGGCGCTGACCACTGTATTGGGCAAGCTCAACCATCGGCTGGCTGAATTGGAAGAGGTGTATTCCTCGAACGCCCCTGTGCCAGCCGCAGCAACGGATGAGCTACCCGCCAAACGCAGCCGCAAGAAAGGCTGAACCGACTGAACAGGCATAAAAAAAACGCTCCCGCAAAGGGGAGCGTCAGACAGACGTGCGGCCAGATCGCTGGCCGCGTTCACCGCCATGCGTCACAGATCGGCGAAGCGATCGGTGGCCGCGATCAGCTGATCAAGGATGCCGGGTTCGTTGTAGGCGTGACCGGCGCTGTCGATCAGGTGCAATTGCGAACCGGGCCAGGCCTGGTGCAGGTCCCACGCCGACTTGGCCGGGGTGGCCAGGTCGTAGCGGCCCTGCACGATCACGCCGGGAATGCCTTCCAGGCGCGAGGCATTGGCCAGCAACTGCCCCTCCTCCATGAATCCCTTGTTGAAGAAGTAGTGGTTCTCGATGCGCGCAAAGGCCAGCGCGAATTGCGCATCGTTGAAGGAATCGATCAGGCGTTCATCGGCCACCAGGGTAATGGTGCTAGCTTCCCAGCGGCTCCAGGCACGCGCGGCCTGCAGCTTGGCGGCTTCGTCATCGCCGGTGAGGCGCTTGCGATAGGCATGCACCAGGTTGCCGCGCTCGGTGGCCGGGATGGGGGCCAGGAATTCGTCCCAGCGATCCGGCACCATCCACGAAGCGCCCTCCTGGTAGTACCAATCCAGCTCGGCCTGGCGCAACAGGAAGATGCCGCGCAGGACCAGTTCGGTCACGCGCTGCGGATGGGTCTGTGCGTAGGCCAGCGCCAGCGTGCTGCCCCAGGAGCCACCGAAGACCTGCCAGCGCTCGATGCCCAGCAGTTCGCGCAGGCGTTCGATGTCAGCCACCAGATCCCAGGTGGTGTTGGCGTCGAGGTTGGCATGCGGCAGCGAGCGGCCACAGCCGCGCTGGTCGAACAGGACGATGCGGTATTTCTCCGGGTTGAAGAGACGGCGATGCGAAGGACCGCAACCGCCACCGGGGCCACCGTGCAGGAATACCACCGGCTTGCCCTTGGGGTTGCCGCAGACTTCCCAGTAGACCTGGTGACCATCACCGACGTCGAGCAGGCCGTGGTCATGCGGTTCGATGGGAGGATAGAGGCCGCGCAGGGTGGCAGGAGCAGAAGTGGTCATCAGCAGATCCTTGAGGGTGAAGACAAAAGATGCAGTATAGGGTGTGCGTGAAAGGAACGCAGAGTCCTCATTCCACCACGAGTTCCGGATTGTTCTTCACTTCGTTGAGCACGAAGAATGAACGCAATTGCCGCACGCCCGGCAGCCGCAGCAGCGTATTGGCGTGCAGGCGGTTGAAGGCCTGCAGGTCCTTCACGCGCAGCTTGATCCAGTAGTCGAATTCCCCGGCCAGCAGCAGGCACTCCTGCACGGCGGCGATCTCGCGCACCGCTTTCTCGAACTCGGCAAAGCTTTCGGGAGTGGAACGGTCCAGCACCACGCCCACGGTAACCAGCACCGGCAGGCCCAGTTTCTCGGGATCGAGGATGGCCCGCACTTCCTTCACATAGCCCTCATCCATCAGCCGTTTGGTGTGGTTCCAGCAGGCGGTGGCGCTCATGCCCAGCTTCTTGGCCAGCTCGGCATTGCCGATGCGGCCGTCCTTCTGCAGCGCCTTGAGGATGCGCTTGTCCATGCGGTCCAGTGACATGATGAATCTTTCTCTGAAATCTTGTTTATCGCAATTTTCTTTGCCTGAAATAATTTACATCGCTTTTTCATCACGAATCATGCCATAAATTCGGAAGCACCATTTTAATCCTCCGGCGTAAAGTTGATCCCGGCGATTCACCATGAATCGAACCAGATTCGGACCCTTTCGACCATCCAACTGAACCGGAGCACTCCATGCTGGCACTCGACAAACTCTTCCCTCGCAAGACCCTGGGCTTCTTCCCCTCCCCCATCCACAAGCTGGAACGCTTGTCCGCCATGCTGGGCGTGGAAGTGTGGGCCAAGCGCGATGACGTCTCCTCGGGCCTGGCCTTCGGCGGCAACAAGATCCGCAAGCTGGAATGGCTGGTGGCCGATGCCCTGGCCAAGGGCTGCGACACCCTGGTCTCGATCGGCAACATCCAGTCCAACCACACGCGCCAGGTCTGCGCGGCCGCTGCCGCCGTGGGCATGAAGTCCTATACCGTGCAGGAAACCTGGCTGGAATGGGATGATCCGGTCTACGACAAGGTCGGCAACATCCTGCTGACCCGCATCATGGGCGGCAACCCGATCATGGGCGGCTATGGCTACTCCACCACCGAGAAGGACACCTGGGCCCGTGCCCTGGAAGAAGTACGCGCCAAGGGCGGCAAGCCCTATGCGATTCCGGCCGGCGCATCGGACCACCCGCTGGGCGGCCTGGGCTATGCCAACTTCGCCGACGAAGTGGCGATGCAGGAACAGCAGCTGGGCATCTTCTTCGACAACATCGTGGTGGCGACCTGTACCGGTTCCACCCAGGCCGGCATGGTGGTCGGTTTCGCCGCCCAGGAGAAGCGCCGCCGCGTCATCGGCATCGACACCGCCGACGATGAAGCCATGACCCGCCGCGCCGTCACCAAGATCGCCAACGACACCAGCGAACTGATCGCCGCCAAGGGTGGCCAGCGCGTGGTGGTGCGCGATGCCGACATCGAGATCATCCCCGACTACAGCGGCCCGGCCTATGGCCTGCCGAGCGAGCAGACCATCGCCGCCATCCGCACCGCCGCCGAAATGGAAGCCATGCTGACCGATCCGGTGTATGAAGGAAAATCCATCGATGGCTTGATCGACATGGCCAAGAAGGGCCATTTCAAGGGCCAGCGCGTGCTGTATGCCCACCTCGGCGGTGCCCCGGCACTGAACGCTTATTACAAGGCCTTCGAAGATCCGGAAAACCTGACCAAGCTGGCCCGCGAAGCGCGTTACAAGGAGTAAGCGGGATCCCCGCGCACAGGCGGATATCCTGATAGCAATCCGGATATCCGCCACGCTGCACACCAAGCCCCAGCCTGTTCATGCAGGCCGGGGCTTGTGTCGTTTTTGCGAGGCGAGTTCCCGCCGGCGAGGGCATTTTTGCCCGATGTATCCACGCGCTTGATCGGCATCAAAGCCTGCAGAAAGCTTCACGCGTACCTTTCGGACATCCTCACTCGACAGGTAAAACACCGTGAAAAAAATCGTCACCATCACTGCCGCCGTTGCCGCCCTGGCTTCCTCCTTCGCCGCTGCTCCCGTGTTCGCGCAAGAAGCGCAAAGCCCGTGGCTGGTGCGCGTGCGCGCCGTTGATCTGAGCCCGGAAAACAAGTCCGACCCGGTCGGCGGCACCGGCGCCTCGGACCGCATCACCATCAACGAGAAGGTGATTCCGGAACTCGACATCAGCTACTTCTTCACCCCGAACATCGCCGCCGAACTGGTGCTGACCTATCCGCAAAAGCAGGACGTGCGCCTGGACGGCAACAAGATCGGTACCTTCAAGCACCTGCCGCCAACCCTGCTGCTGCAATACCACTTCATGCCTGAAGCAGTCTTCAGCCCCTACGTCGGTGCCGGTATCAACTACACCCGCATCTCCGGCGTGGATCTGGCCAACGGCCTGCAACTGGACAGCAACAGCGTCGGCGGTGCCCTGCAGATCGGTGCCGACTACAAGATCAACAAGAACTGGCTGATCAACTTCGATATCAAGAAGGTGCAGATCTCCAGCGACGTCAAGACCGCGTCCGGCACCAAGATTTCCAGCGTCAAGATCGACCCGTGGCTGATCGGCGTTGGCGTGGGCTACCGTTTCTAAGGTATTCTTGCCGCACCCAAACGGCGCGATCCGTCATCGATGATGACCGGTCGCGTTGTTTTTTGGGATCCGCGCTAACGTCCCCGCCACCGGTTTCCGGCAGCCACCCCTTGCAACGCCATCCGCCCTTGCAGCGTTAGCTGGAGCAGTCTCCTGCGGCATGCTCCGCCCGTCCACCGTTTGATAGTAGGAAGAGGTTAATTACGATGTCGACGACTTCGCACCCCAATACCCCGGTCGCGCCCGGCGCACCGATGCCCCATCGCAAGATCATCCGCTCCTGGGTGATCCCCATCAGCCAGCGCAGCACGGCCATCGCCCTGGCACTGTCGGTGCTGGATTTCTGCCTGTTCGGTGCCAGCCTGGCGGCCATCGTCTGGGCCCCGTGGCTGCTGGCCAAGATCGCGCTGGGCGTGGTCAATGGCTTCATCATCGGCCGCCTGTTCATCCTCGGCCACGATGCCTGCCACCAGGCTTTCACGCCCAGCCGCAAGCTCAATACCTGGCTCGGCCGCCTGTTGTTCATGCCCTCGCTCACGCCCTATAGCCTGTGGGCAGTCGGTCACAATGTGGTGCACCACGGCTATACCAACCTGAAGGGTTTTGATTTCGTCTGGCAGCCGCGCTCGCTGGAAGAATTCCGCGCCCTGCCGCGCTGGCGTCAGCGCCTGGAGCGCATCTACCGCAGCGGCTTCGGTCCCGGCCTGTACTACATGATCGACATGTGGTGGAAGCGCATGTACTTCCCCTCGAAGAAGCAGATGCCGACCCGCCGTGCTGAATTCATGTGGGATGGCGTGCTGGTGACCGCCGTCGCCGTCGTCTGGATCGCCGGCCTGGCCTGGGCCGCGCAGGCGACTGAACAATCCTTCTGGACCCTGCTGGTGACCGGCTTTGCGATTCCGCTGCTGTTCTGGAAGGCCATGATCGGCTTCGTGGTGTATGTGCACCATACGCATACCTCGGTGGCCTGGTATGAAGACAAGATCACCTGGGCTGCTGCGCAACCCTTCGTCTCCACCACCGTGCACCTGACCTTTGGCCGCTACTGGGGTTCGCTGCTGCATCACATCATGGAACACACCGCGCACCACGTGGACATGAGCGTGCCGCTATATCGCCTCAAGCAAGCCCAGAAGAAACTGGAAACCATGCTGCCCGGCCGTATCGTGATCCAGCGCTTCTCCTGGCGCTGGTACTTCGACACGGCGCGCCGCTGCAAGCTGTATGACTTCAAGCGCCTGTGCTGGACCGACTATCGTGGCCGCCCGACCAGCACTCCGCTGCCATTGCCGGACATGAGCAAGCCTACGGCTGAAGTTTGAACGGGAGCCAAGGCTGCTCCATTCAGGAAGCCACGAAGGTTCTGAAGTTTCAATAACAAGACGGTCGCATGGAAGGGCATTCGCGGGTCCCCGGTAACCCCGCGATACCGCCCACTTTCCCCCATCAAGGCCGCTTCTCTTCTCCGCATGGTTCGCCGTCGTCAGCCGCTGTCAGTTCTGACGTTTTTCAGTGAATTCCGGCGCCCCGAGCCAGCCATGCCCGCCCTTTCGGGCGCTTACTTGGACCAAGTTTGATCTGGGACAAGAAATGCCGTCTGATTCGGGAATACTGTGCTGCCTATCACGTTCCGCGCACTTAAAATCGAGTCATTCGATTGCCACAAGTCCGCCGGGAACATCGTATGAACCAGCCTTGCCACTCCACTTCGCTCGCCGCTGCCAACAACGCCGCCGCGCCCCTGACCCAATGCTCGCCGCTGACCGCCGCGCGCGAAGCCGCCGCCAGCTCTGCGCTGCGCAGCTGCACCGCCTGCGGCATGCACCAGCTGTGCCTGCCCATGGGTCTGGATGAATCCGACATGAAACGCCTGGACAAGATCATCGGCCGCCGCAAGGTCGCCCGCGATGACTTCCTGTACCGTATCGGCGACCGCTTCACCGCGCTCTACGCCGTGCGTGTGGGCCATTTCAAGACCTATCAGGAAAACCTCGACGGCGACCGCCAGATCACCGGTTTCCAGATGCCTGGCGAACTGCTGGGCATGGATGCCATCAGCACCGAGCAGCATCAATGCGATGCAGTGGCCCTGCAGGACAGTGAAGTCTGCGAGATCCCGTTTGCCCGCCTGGAACAGTTGTTCGGCCAGATCCCGCATCTGCTGCGCCACTTCCATCGCATGATGAGCCACGAGATCACCAGCGAACAGAACGTCATCATGCTGCTGGGAAACATGCGTGCGGAGCAGCGCTTTGCTGCCTTCCTGGTGAATTTGTCTTCACGTTATGCCGCACGCGGCTATTCCTCGACGCGCTTCCAGCTGCGCATGACGCGTCAGGACGTCGGCAACTACCTGGGTCTGACCATCGAAAGCATCAGCCGCCTGATTTCCAAGTTCCGCAAGCAAGGCCTGCTGGCGGTGGAACAACGCGATGTGGAAGTGGTGGACCTGGCCGCGCTCAAGCGCCTGGCGGCCGGCGTCGATGCCTGCACACCGGCACCGGCGGCAGCAGCTACCGCGCGAGCAGCCAGCTGAAGGCTTGCAGGCTTGAAATCGGTGGCAGCACCGACTTCAAGCCAACCCGAGCCAACCCAAGTCAATTCAGTGTTGATTGAAGCGTTCCAAGGCGTTCAGCCCTGGACGTAATGACGCAAGCGCTCTCTCGGCAGGGCGCGCGTCAGCCTCACGGCCAGCAGGCCGCAGACGGCGAAACTTCCCCAGAAACAGAAGAACCCGACGGTATAGGCGCCCAGCGCTTCCCATTCGTGGCCGGACACCATGGCCAGCTCCTCGGGATTGAACAGGGAAAAGAACACGCCCTCGGCCGCGATGGCCATCAGGAAAGCCACCCAGACCACGATGGCAAGATTGCGTTGCTGTTTGCGCATGGCTGTCTCCTTGACGCATGAAGTTTCATCCGAAGATGGCCGGTCTTGAAGCCGGCTTCACTCCAGCTTAGCGCATTATTCGGCCGGTGCGTAGGCCTCCGCATTCATTTCGATGCTGCGCTGTTGCGGCCACACCCAGGTACCGTGCAGGCGCCAGCTGTGACTGCCATCCTCGGCTACCAGGCGCCAGCGTGCCTGTTCCATCTCCGCCAGCGGTACCGAGAAGCTGCCATCGGCGGCCGGACGCACCAGCAGCGTGCGGTCCTTGGCCGGCTGGGTCGGGTGTACCAGGTTCAGCACCAGGGTCTGGCCCTCTTCGCCGGCGGCAGGCACCTGGCGCATCTGCAGACGGCCGCGCAGCACGGCAGCGGCCGGGTCATAGGCGATGCCGATGGCCGCGCCCAGGCGCTGCGCCTCATGATCGCGGCGCAGGTCCTTGTTGATGGCCTTGCCCTGCTTGTAGTAATCGTCAGCCACCAGCGCATCGGCCCGCGAGATGGCCAGCCAGGCGGTAAAGATCCCCGCTACCACCACTACGGCCGGGCCGGACATCAGCAGCCAGGGCCAGCGGTGACGATACCAGGGAGCGGTGTTGCCAAGCTTGGGGGAGACAGTCTGCATGGTTTCCTCTCGATATGACGTTTGGTTCATGTGATTTTTGCCAGCTGCCGCCCTCAGCGGCGCGGCACCAGGAAGACGGCCTTCTCGCTGACATGCAGCGCGGGCTGGTCCTCTGCCTGCAATTCGATATGAATCTTGTTGGAACCGGACTCACCCGCTCCATGCGGCGCCCTCACCCGCACCGGCACCATCAGGGTCTGGGTGGCGGCCAGTTCGATGGGGCCGGCCGGATCGACGGTCAGTCCTTCGATACCGCTCGCACTGATGCGATAGCGATGGCCGCGCTCATCGGTGTTGATGACTTGCAAGCGGTAGACGTTTTCAATGATGCCGTCTTCGACCTCGCGGCCCATGGAACCGCGATCACGGATCACATCCAGCTTCAGCGGCG
>NZ_DBIC01000396.1:0-6650 GCF_002296545.1 Herbaspirillum sp. UBA812
GTCGATGCCGGGCAGGATGCGCGTGGGCCGCACGTTGGCGTACTGGTCGAAGCCCTGGCAGATTTTCAGGCGCAGGCCCCACAGGGTCACGTGGTCCGGAATGTGCGGGTCACCGGCCGAGCCGAACAGGATGGCGTCCTTGTCGCGCAGGGCATCGAGGCCATCGGCGGGCATCATCACGCCGTGCTGGCGGTAGTAATCGCCACCCCAGCCGAAGTCTTCGAAGTCGAAGGCGAGGTCGGCACGGGCGGCGGCCAGGGCTTGCAGCAACTGGCGGCCCGCAGGAATGACTTCCTTGCCGATGCCGTCGCCGGGGATGGTTGCGATGCGATAGGTTTTCATGTCTCCAGCCTTTCTTGATGAGATGCGGTGTGGGGTCTCGCAAAATGACGGCATGCGCCGCGTCTTTGCATGCGGACTACTTTACCCATACTGAAAGGACAGGAACCGGTGCTAGACTTAAAGCATTCTTAACCTGGATTTAACAATCCATTTTTGTTTTCCTAGCGAGGTTTCATGCAGGACACCGTCCTTCCCGCCGACCTGCGTTTCTTTTCCGTGCTGGCCATGGCCGGCAGTCTCTCTGCGGCCGGGCGCGAGCTGGGACTGACCACGGCGGCGGTCAGCAAGCACCTCACGCTGATGGAAGCCCGGGCCGGCGTGCCGCTGGTCAACCGCACCACGCGCCGCATGATGTTGACGCCCGAGGGCGAGCTCTATCTGGAACATGCACGCCGCATCCTCGACCAGATCGATGAATTGTCCGAGCTGCTGGGCAGCTCCAAACGCCGCCCGGAAGGCCTGCTGCGGGTCAATGCCACGCTGGGGTTCGGGCGCAGCCATGTGGCGCCGGTGATTTCCAAATTCGTCACGCGCCATCCGCAGGTATCGGTGCAGTTGCAGTTGTCGGTGATGCCGCCGCCGCTGACCGAGGACAGTTTCGATGTCTGCATCCGCTTCGGCGAGCCGCCCGATACCAGGGTGGTAGCGCGGCGGCTGGCGTCCAATGCGCGGCTGCTGTGCGCCTCGCCGGACTATCTCCGGCGCAGGGGCATGCCGCAGACGCCGCATGACCTGTCCAAACACAATTGCGTGGGCATCCGCCAGGGCGATGAGGCTTATGGGGTGTGGAAGCTGTCATCCGGCAGCGGTGCTTCGCGCAAGACGGAGACGGTCAAGATCCGCGGCAACCTCACCACCAATGATGGCGAGATCGCGGTGAAGTGGGCGCTGGACGGGCACGGCATCCTCATGCGCGCCGAGTGGGATATCCGCAGCTATCTGGAACAGGGGCGGCTGGTGCAGGTGCTGCCGGGCTGGCAGACGCCCAATGCGGATATCTTTGCGGTGTATTCGCAGCGCCAGCAGCTGTCGACGCGGGTGCGCAGCTTTGTGGATTTCATTGCGCGTGAGTTGGCCGAACCTTCGCCCAAGCAGCGTATTACCGTGCTGGGCACACGCGGCACGAAGCATTCACAGAAAAAATAAGGCAGGAACAGAGCGGGCAAGGCCCGCAATGCACTCGCGAAGTTTCGTAAGTCACTTCCGTTGGCGAAGACCGCCAGCCTCAGGCGTCTTGGCTGACGCGGTTTTACTGCTGGCCTTCTTGGACTTGCGCACTCTTGCGCGCCTCGGGCAGCAGCTTCAGCAGCTCCGGCAGAGCCGTCTGCACGGTATCCCATACCACGTCGAGATTGATGTCAAAGTAGCCGTGGGCAATGCGGTTGCGCATGCCGCGCATACTGCGCCACGGTACCTCAGCATGTGCCTGCGCGAACTCGGGATAGCGGTCCATCACCTTCGTGGAGGCCTCACCGATGATGATGAGGCTCATGATGACGGCCTGCTGAGTTCGTTTGTCGTCAACGAATTCCGCTTTGGACGTGCCCTTCACGAAGCTGCAGGCATCGCTGGCAGCCTGCTGCATGTGGTCCAGGTAGTCAGTCAAGCGGGTCACGCTCATACCGGTCTCGCCTCCGCGAGTACCTGTGCCCGGAACTTCGGTGGCAGATCGCCCGGGGTCAACAGATCGACATGCAGGCCCAGCAAGGCTTCCAGCTCATCCTGCAGGCCGCCCAGGTCGAACAGCGTGGCACCCGGCAGCGCATCGACCAGCAGATCGATGTCGCTGCCCTCGCGGTCGGTGCCGTGCAGTACCGAACCGAAGACGCGTGGATTGGCCGTGCGGAAGCGGCTTACCGCTTCGCGCACCGCGCTTCGCTTCATGTCAAGCACAACAGAGGGCCGCATCGGGGATCCTTTCTTTTCAGAACTCGTTGAGATGATATGCAAGGAAGAATAGTGCCTCAAGCACTATTTCTGCATACCTCATACCCTGCCCTGAAGGCCGCCGCTGTTGCGCTGGCAGGAATGTCCGTCTTCCATCCGCCCCCGCGCCCGCGTTAAGATAGCCGCCAACCCCGTCCACCCGCCCAGCCACTTCCTTCATGACGTCCAGCCAAGCGCCCGCCGATCTCGCCACCCGCCGTGCCGGCAAGCTCACCGACACGGTCTATGCCAGCCTGCGCGATGACATCTACGCCTTCCGCCTGCTGCCCGGCGACCGCTTTGCCGAGAACGACGTGGCCGAGCGGCTGCAGGTCTCGCGCACGCCCGTGCGCGAAGCGCTCATGCGTCTGCAGAGCGAAGGCCTGGTGCGCGGCCACTTCCGCAATGGCTGGGAAGTGGTGCCGATCGACCTGGCGCGCTTTGCCTCCCTCTACGAATTGCGCGAGATGCTGGAACTGCACGCCGTGCGCAAGCTGTGCTCCCCGCGCATCGCCCCGGCCGTGCGCCAGCAACTGGTGGCCGAACAAGGCGCGATCTGGCAGTGCGCCCCCGGCGACCGCCTGCCCGACGGGCTGGCCGTGGCGGCCCTGGACGAAGCCTTCCACTGCGCGCTGGTGCAGGCGGCCGGCAACCCCGAGGCCGATACCGTCTACCGCCAGCTGGCCAACCAGCTGCGCATCATGCGGCGCCTGGACTTCGCCTATGGCGACTGCATCGATGACACCTACGCCGAACACCGCGCCATCCTCGACGCCATCGCCCGCAGCGATGCCGCTCTGGCCGGCGAACTGATCGCGCGTCACATCGAAGACAGCCATACCGTGGTCGAACGCCTCACCATCGCCCGCCTCGAACAGGTGCGTGCCGAGTCGGTGCAGCTTGCACCGGCGCCGGGCACCGCACCGGCATCGACCCCCACCCGCCGCAAGCGTTTTGGCTGAAAAAGTGAAGCTTTGCGCTTCAACTGCGGGTCGCAGGCCGCTTTTTACGCTCCCGAAGAAGAATTGAACCGATTTTCCTGTGCCGGATTTGCCCTGGAGCAAATGGCACGAAAGCTGCTTTTGTGGCTGCCAGGATTTATGCATACATAAATTCAGTCCAGCGGCATCCTGCCCGATCCGGCAAGGCTGGCCGCCCCACTCTGGCTTTCTGTACAGGAGAAACGCATGACCACCCTCACCCAAACCGCCCCGGCGAGCGCGCAGGGCTTGCTGCGCAACCGCTGGTTCCAGCTGTTGATCGGCCTGATCTGCATGATGGCCATCTCCAGTCCGCAATACGTGTGGACCTTGTTCACCAAGCCGCTCACGGCCAAGCTGGGCGTGCCGCTGTCGGAACTGCAGATCACCTTCTCGATGCTGATCGTGCTGCAGACCTTCTTCTCGCCCTTCCAGGGCAGCCTGATCGAGCGCTTCGGCGCGCGCCGCCTGATCGCCATCGGTACCTTCATGTCCGGCCTGTCGTGGGTCCTGGCGGCGCAAGCTTCCACCATCGGCATGTTCTACCTGGCCTATGGCCTGGTGGGCGGGCTCGGTACCGGCATCGTCTATGTCGGCGTGGTCGGCCAGATGGTGCGCTGGTTCCCGGACCGTCGCGGCTTTGCGGTGGGCATGGTGGCGGCCGGTTACGGCATGGGTGCCATCCTGACCACCTTCCCGATCTCGGCCTCGCTGGCCAGTGCCGGGCTGGAGACCACGCTCTGGCAATTCGGCCTGGTGTTTGCCGTGATCGGCGTGCTGGCCGCACAGGCGCTGCGCTCGCCTGACGCCAGCCATGCGGCCGCCATGCCGGCCCCGGCGATTGCCGCCAGCAAGCTCGACCTGGCGCCGCGCCAGATGCTGCGTACGCCGCTGTTCTGGCTCATGTTCGTGATGATGACCATGATGTCGACCTCGGGCCTGATGGTGACCTCGCAGATGGCCACCTTCGCGCGTGACTTCGGCGTGGCCAACGTGATGGTGTTCGGGCTGGCCGCGCTGCCGCTGGCGCTGACCATCGACCGTCTCACCAATGGCCTGACGCGCCCCTTCTTCGGCTGGATCTCGGATCGCTACGGCCGCGAGAACACCATGTTCTTCGCCTTCGCCCTGGAAGGCGTGGCCATGGCCCTGTGGCTGGCCACGCGCGAGAATGCGGTGCTGTTCGTGCTGCTGTCGGGTATTGTCTTCTTCGGCTGGGGCGAGATCTTCTCGCTCTTCCCCTCGACCCTGACCGACACCTTCGGCACCCGCAACGCCACCGCCAACTATGGCTGGCTCTATATCTCACAAGGCATCGGCTCGATCTTCGGCGGCCCGCTGGCGGCCATGATGCATGAGAAGACCGGCAGCTGGCATCCGGTCTTCGGAACCGCCATCACGCTGGACATCCTCACCGCCTGTCTGGCTCTGATGGTGCTCAAACCCTGGCGCGCCCGCTATCTGGCCAAGGCCGGCACGTAAGCACCGCCTGCTCTCCCCGCGTTCCCCGATGCCGGCCTTTGCCGGCATCGTCGTTTTTGCCCGCGCCTTCTCCTGATGCAGTGGCACATGGCTGCCGAGCTTGTACCGCGCAGGTACCGTATACTTGCAAGCTTGTTGCAAGTCATTGCAACGCGCCTGCAACGCGTCTGCAACTCCTTGCAGCCCTGCCGGTCTGACCCACCCGCGCCTCATCACAAGAACATCACCTGCTGCCTCATGGAAATCGTCTTCACCGTCCTGATCCTGCTGCTGGCCGTCGCCGTCTCCGGCGTGGTCGCGCGGCTGGCTCCCTTCAAGCTGCCACTGCCGCTGTTTCAGATCGCGCTGGGCGCGGTGCTGGCCATGCCCATGTTCGGCCTGCGCATCAGCTTCGATCCGGAGCTGTTCCTGCTGCTGTTCATCCCGCCGCTGCTCTTCACCGATGGCTGGCGCATGCCCAAGCGCGAGTTTTTCCGCCTGGCGCGCCCCATCCTGGCGCTGGCCTTGGGTCTGGTGATGTTCACGGTGGTGGGCGTGGGTTACTTCATCCACTGGATGATCCCGGTCATCTCGCTGCCCTCGGCCTTCGCGCTGGCGGCGGTGCTCTCGCCCACCGATGCGGTGGCGGTCTCGTCTATCGTCGGCAAGGGCCGCTTGCCGGCCTCGATGCAGCACGTGCTGGAGGGCGAGGCGCTGATGAACGATGCGTCCGGCCTGGTGGCCTTCAAGTTCGCGATTGCCGCCGTCATCACCGGGACCTTCTCGCTGCTCGATGCCAGCATCTCCTTCGTACTGATCGCCGCGGGCGGCATTGCCGTGGGGCTGATCGTGGCCTGGGGCTTCGGGCTGATCCGCCGCAAGATCATCGAATGGGCCGGTGACGAGCCGGGCATCCAGGTGGTGCTGCTGTTGCTGATCCCCTTCACGGCCTACATCTTTGCGGAACACTTTGGTTTGTCGGGCATTCTGGCGGCGGTGGCGGCGGGCATGCTGATGCCCTATCTGGAGACGGCCGGTGGCGAATCGGCGGCCACGCGGCTGCAGGGACGCAGCATCATGACCATGCTGGAATTCGTCTTCAACGGCATGTCCTTCCTGCTGCTGGGCCTGCAATTGCCGGGCATCGTCAGTCTGGCCCACGTGGATGCGCAGATGGCGGGCAATGTGCCGGTGTGGCACCTGTTCGTCTACATCCTGGCGATCACGGTGGCGCTGATCGTGCTGCGTTTCGTGTGGGTCTGGATCAACCTGCGCATGCGCCGCTTCGCCTCCGCCCTGCGTGGCCAGAGCGGGCGCAACCGCAAGTTCGATTTGCGGCTCATCAGCATCACGGCGCTTTCCGGCGTGCGCGGGGCCATCACGCTGGCGGGTGTGATGTCGATCCCGCTGCTGCTGAAGGAACATACGCCCTTCCCGGCACGTGACCTGCTGATCTTTCTCGCCACCGGCGTGATCCTGTGCTCGCTGCTGTTCGGCAGCTTCCTGCTGCCCTGGATGCTCAAGGATCTGCAGCTCGATGCCGAGGTCAAGCGCCGCCGCGCGGAGGAAATGATGGCGCGCCTGCGCCTGTCGGAGGCGGCCGTGCGCACCATCGAGGAGGCGCAGGAACGCATCGGCGTCAATCTCGATGAATCCGATCTGGCGTTGTTGATGGAAGTCAGCGGCAGTCTGTTGGCCACCTATCGCATGCGCATGAATGCGGAGAGTGATTCGGAAGAAACCCAGCGCGCGGCCAACCGCTTCAAGCAGTTCGAACGTGAACTGCGGCTGGAGGCAATCCGCGCCGAGCGGCTGGAAGTGCACTACCTGCGCGCTGAACAGCGCATCAATGACGAGACCTTCCTGATGCTCATCAATCAGATCGACATGGCCGAAACCTGGTTGCTGGGATCATTGAACGGGCCGGGGCAGAGTCACTGA
>NZ_DBIC01000178.1:0-3074 GCF_002296545.1 Herbaspirillum sp. UBA812
GGTGGATGGGTTTTTCCGCACCCTGCAGGCTCAGTTCTTGGAGGGGTTTCACCCCCTGTTGATCACGGCTCGGCTCTACCGGCGTTCCTGAGGCTGCGGCAACACAAGCTGCCAACAAAAAAGCCCCGGTGCCAGCTGGCATCGGGGCTTTGGATTGACGTGGGACTTGAAACTCAGACCGCTGCAGTGATGTTGATGCGCTTGCGGTTGCGCAGGCCGCGGCGGATCGATTCGAACTTCACGATGCCGTCGGTGAGGGCAAACAGGGTGTCGTCCTTGCCTTTGCCGACATTGACGCCGGGCAGAACGGAGGTGCCGCGCTGGCGGATCAGGATGGAACCGGCGGTGACGGTTTCGCCGCCGTAGGCCTTCACACCAAGGCGTTTGGCGT
Source organism: Herbaspirillum sp. UBA812 (assembly GCF_002296545.1). Taxonomy (NCBI): domain Bacteria; kingdom Pseudomonadati; phylum Pseudomonadota; class Betaproteobacteria; order Burkholderiales; family Oxalobacteraceae; genus Herbaspirillum; species Herbaspirillum sp. UBA812. The sequence continues at coordinate 392 of NZ_DBIC01000178.1, forward strand.
TCGAGTCGCGGCCGTTACGGGTTGAGCCTGTGCCTTTTTTATGTGCCATGAGAAGAGATGCTGGTGGGGCGGTTGATGGAGCGAGGGGGAGAGGTCAGCTGATGGCCTTGCCGCCCACGGAGATGGACTCAACCATCACCCGGGTGAGTTCCTGCCGGTGACCATTCTTGCGGCGGGTTTTCTTTTTGGGGCGCATCTTGTAAACGATCACCTTGGGTCCGCGGCGATGGGCCATCACCTTCAGGGACACGGTCGCGTCCTTGACGTAGGGCTGGCCGAGGGTGGTGCCCTTGCCGTCCTTCACCAGGAGAACGTTCTCAAGCTTGATGGTGTCATCCACCTCAGCTTGAAGCCGATCGATGTCGTAGTAGCGGTTGGGCTGCAGCCAGATCTGGGTGCCCGACGCCTCAACGATGGCGTAGGTCCCGCTCTGTTCCGCGGCTGGTTTGGTGTCGGCCATAAGGTGAAAAGACGCGTTCAGGCTCGGCGAACCGATTCAGGCCTGAGCCGCAATCGAAAGACAAACAAAGATCTTCGTCTCTGACGCGCCCCATCGTCAAGATTCAGATACCTCGACGCTGCGGATGCCCGGATGGCCAGGCCGGCCCTCACTGTTGCTCTCGTGCTGGCCAGCCCAGCCCTGGTGGAAGCCTGCCGCCCCTGGCTGCCGGCCAACCGTTACGAGTCTGTTGTTCTGACGGTTGATCCTGGGGAGACCCTGGCGGCTGTTCTCGGACCCCGGCAGGACGACTTCGACGCTGTGGTGCTCGAGCAGAGCCTGCTCGATGCTTCAGCCAAGGAGCAACTGCTGGCGGCGGGTCTGCTCTTCCCCGCCGTGATCGTTGGGGAGGTGAAGGGGCAGGTGGATTACCACCCCGAGGAGTTGCATCTGCCCGACGACCAGCTGGCCCAGCTGGGATACAACGTGGATGCGGCCATTTCGCGTTTTCTGCGCCAGGGTCGTGCCGACGGACGCACGGACGACAGCAGCTCCTCCTCCCGCGCCGTCAGCAACCTTTCCGATCGCCTGCAGGAGCGACTCGGCTACCTAGGGGTCTTCTACAAGCGAGATCCATCGCGCTTCCTGGGCAGCCTGCCCCCCGAGGAGCGCCGGGATCTGCTGCTGTCGCTTCAACGCACCTATCGAGACCTGCTGGCGAGTTATTTCAGCGATCCGGCCGCGGCCAATCAGGCCTTGGAAAGCTTCGTCAACACCGCTTTCTTCAGTGATCTGCCGATCACCCGCACCGTTGAGATCCACGTGGATCTCATCGATGAATTCTGGAAACAACTGAGTTTGGAGGGCCACAAACATGACTTTCTTCAGGATTACCGCCTTGCGCTTCTTGATGTGATGGCGCATCTGTGTGAGATGTACCGGCGCTCCATTCCGCCGGACCTTCCTCTGTCGGGCACGGCTTCCAGCCGTGTACGTCGCCCGACGGATCAGCTCGATGCCTCGGAGGAGTCGTCATGAGTCCCCGCAAGACCTACATCCTCAAGCTCTACGTGGCGGGCAACACGCCCAATTCGATGCGGGCGTTGAAAACGCTGCGCAACATCCTCGAGACCGAATTCCGGGGGGTGTATGCCCTCAAGGTGATTGATGTGCTCAAAAATCCGCAACTGGCGGAGGAAGACAAGATCCTGGCAACGCCGACGTTGTCCAAGATTCTTCCCCCGCCGGTGCGCCGCATCATCGGTGACCTCTCCGATCGCGAGCGGGTGCTGATCGGTCTGGATCTGCTTTACGACGAGCTGTCTGATACGTCGCTCAGTTCGAGCTTGATCGATGCGGTCGATGAGGAGACCGACACGACGATTTCTTCAGATCCTTAAGCGACATGGTGCGCTCCAGCACGGTTCATCTCCTGCTCACTACGGTCAAGTCATAGGTGGTTGCCATGCAGTTCCCTCCGACCAGCGGTCAGCCTCAGATGCAGGTTCAAAAGCTCCCGACAGGGATCGAGGGCTTTGATGATGTGTGCCAGGGCGGCCTGCCGATCGGCCGCAGCACGCTGATCAGCGGCACGTCCGGCACCGGCAAGACGGTGTTTTCGCTGCACTTCCTCCACAACGGCATCAAGCAGTTCGACGAACCCGGCATCTTCGTCACCTTCGAGGAATCACCCCTCGACATCCTGCGCAACGCCGCCAGTTTCGGCTGGAACCTGCAGGAGATGGTCGAGCAGGACAAGCTCTTCATCCTCGACGCCTCACCGGATCCGGACGGCCAGGACGTGGCCGGCAGTTTTGATCTCTCCGGTTTGATCGAGCGGATCAACTACGCCATCCGCAAATACAAGGCCAAGCGCGTCGCCATCGACTCGATCACGGCGGTGTTCCAGCAGTACGACGCTGTGTTCGTGGTGCGCCGTGAGATCTTTCGGCTGATTGCAAGGCTCAAGGAAATCGGCGTCACCACGGTGATGACCACCGAACGGATCGACGAGTACGGCCCGATTGCCCGCTACGGCGTTGAGGAATTCGTCTCCGACAACGTGGTGATTCTGCGCAACGTGCTCGAGGGAGAGCGGCGTCGGCGCACCCTGGAGATTCTCAAGCTGCGGGGCACCACCCACATGAAGGGCGAGTTCCCCTTCACCATGGGAACCCACGGCATCAGCATCTTCCCGCTCGGGGCCATGCGCCTCACCCAGCGCTCATCCAACGTTCGGGTCAG
>NZ_DBIC01000178.1:3451-12690 GCF_002296545.1 Herbaspirillum sp. UBA812
GCCACCGGTGCCACCGGAACGGGCAAGACGATGCTCGTCTCCAAATTCATCGAAGACGCCTGCCGCAACAAGGAACGCGCGATCCTGTTTGCCTATGAGGAATCGCGGGCTCAGCTGCTGCGCAACGGCACCAGCTGGGGCATCGACTTCGAGCAGATGGAGCAGGACGGGCTGCTCAAGATCATTTGCGCCTACCCCGAATCCACGGGCCTTGAGGATCACCTGCAGATCATCAAGACGGAGATCAGCCAGTTCAAACCGTCGCGGATGGCGATCGATTCCCTCTCGGCCCTGGCGCGCGGTGTGAGCCACAACGCCTTCCGTCAGTTCGTGATCGGGGTGACCGGCTACGCCAAGCAGGAGGAGATCGCCGGCTTCTTCACGAACACCTCCGAGGAGTTCATGGGCAGCCATTCGATCACCGACTCCCACATCTCCACGATCACCGACACGATCCTGTTGCTGCAGTACGTGGAGATCCGCGGGGAGATGGCCCGCGCCCTGAACGTGTTCAAGATGCGCGGTTCATGGCACGACAAGGGCATCCGCGAATTTGTGATCACGGGCAATGGCCCTCAGATCAAGGATTCCTTCTCCAACTTCGAGCGGATCATTTCCGGTGTGCCCCATCGGGTCACCACCGATGAGCGCAGCGAGTTGTCGCGCATCGCCCGCGGCGTCTCCACCGAGGACTGATCTAAAGCTCCACGGCCTCGGCGATGGCGTTGCGGCTGCGCCGTTCCGCCTGCAGTTGCAGCTCATCCTTGTCGGCCTCCGCCAGGGGCAGATCGAACCAGAAGGTGGTGCCCACCTCGGGCTCACTCGCCATCTGAACCTGGGCGCCGTGTTTCTCGAGGATGCCCCGCACGATCGAAAGACCCAGTCCGGTGCCCACTTCCGTGTGAACGGCGTTCTCGACCCGGAAGAAGCGATCGAAGATGCGCTCCTGATCAGCGCTGCTGATGCCGCAGCCCGTGTCGGCAATCTCCACCCTCAGCTTGGGCAGCGGTGAGGTGAGGGCGCAGGTGGGTCCATCACTGTTGGTGATCGCCGTTCCCTCCACCGAACAGGCGTCGGGCCAGGGATAGGCCCGCAGCGCCAGGGGGCCGCCGGGCCGGCTGAACTTCAGAGCATTGCCCACCAGGTTGTCGAGCACCTGGAGCAGCAGGTCCCAGTTGCCCAGCACCTCGGGCAGTTCTTCGGGAACATCCAGCACCAGTTCCACCTGGCGATCCTCGGCATTCAGCCGGTAGGTGCGCAGGGTCTGCTCCATGGCCGGGCGCATGCTGATCGGTTCGAACTGCAGCGTCCGGCCCGACTCCAGCCGGGAGAGGTCCAGCACATCGTTCACCAGCCGGGTGAGTCGATCGGTTTCGTCGTTGGCGACCCCGAGAAACTCCTTCTGTTCATCGGGGCTGAGCTGATCGCCGAGGTCGTGCAGGGTTTCGACGTAGCTCTTGATGTTGAACAGCGGCGTGCGCAGTTCATGGGAGACGTTGCTGATGAAGCGGCTCTGGGCCGCATTCAGTTCCACCTCGCGGGTGAGGTCTTGGATGGTGACGGCGATGCCCTTGAGGGTTTCACCGCTGGCATCTCGCACCGCTTGCAGAACGATGCGCAGGGTGCGGGCCGGTTCCCCCACGCTGCAGCGCAGGTCTTCACTGTCGGCCGCGCCACCGAGCAGGGAATCGAGGGGACTGTGCAGTTCGATGGCCAGCAGTTCCGGCAGTTCCCCCACCAGCTCCTGGCCTTCCAGGCTGCGCCCTTCCCAGCGGAACAGACGCCGCGCTGTGGGATTGGCCAGCACGATGCGGCCGTCGGCATCCAGCAGCATGGCGCCGTCGGCCATGGTGGCGATCAACGACTGCTGCTTCACCTGGGCGGCGGTGAGCTCCTCGATGTTGGCCTCGTCGTAGGCCTCGAGCTGGGAGGCCATGGCGTTGAAGCCGGTGAGCAGTTCCCCCAATTCCCCGCCCACTGGCAGGTCAACCCGGGCACCGAAGTTGCCGGAGGCGACCGAGCGCACCCCCCGCAGCAGTTCCTTCACCGGGCGGGTGATGGTGAGGGCGTTGAACACCGCGCCCAGGATCACCAGCACCCAGATCGAGATGAACACGGCCACGGTCACCTCCCGGGTGAGGGCTGCGCTGGCCAGGGCCGTCTCATTCGGGTTCACCCCAAGGCCGAGAACGCCGTAGTACTGACCCCCGCGGATCAGGGGGACGAACACATCGGTGACGGCACCCTGGGGCGTGAGGTGTTGCCGCACCAGGGGGTTCTGGGGGCGTCGACGCAGCTCCTCGGGCAGCTCCAGTCGTCGGTTGAGACGAAGCTCTCCATCGCCACTGCTGGGGGTTCCGCTGATCGGGATCCCCAGGTAGACGACGCCTTCGGGGTCGGCGAAGAAGATGTAGCGGACGCTGCGGCTGGAACGCCAGAACTTTTCGGCGACGTTGGCCAGCTCACGGTCCTGGCCCTGCGCCACCAGCTCAGTGACATTGCCGGCCAGCAGCAGGCCCAGATCCCGGGCGTAGCGCGTGTCGTTCATCACGGCATCGCGCTGAATTCCGTTCAGCGCGAAGAAGGTGATGCCCGTCATCATCAGGCTCACCACCAGGGTGGCAATCGCCAGCAGCTTGGTCTGGAGGGTGAATTCCGCCCACCAGGCGGTGATGCGGTCCCAGAGGTTCTGGTCGTCCCCCGGCGGCTTGCCATTGGGGGGAAGCGCCCAATCAGCGATTGCTGCTCCGCTGCCGCTGCTCATCCGCCCGAGCGCACCTGATGGCCGATGTCTCGACGGTAGGTGATTCCGGCGTAATCCAGCTGATTGAGGCCGTTGTAGGCCCCGGCAAAGGCGGCATCGAAGTCATCGCCCTGGGCGACGACGGCCAGCACCCGGCCCCCTGCGGTGAGCAGTTCGCCGGAGCTGTCGCGGCGGGTGCCGGCATGGAACAGCTGATGGTTGGGGCTGGGGGCGAGGTCGATGCGAATCGCATCGCCTTTGCGGGGAGCCTCCGGGTAGCCCTCGGCGGCCGCCACAACGCAGGCACTGCAGCGTTCGGCGATGCTCAGCTGCGGGGCCAGATCGAGGCGTCCCAGGGCACAGGCCTGCAGCACGGCGCCGAGCTCAGGGCCGAGCAGGGGCATCAAGGTCTGGCATTCGGGATCGCCGAAGCGACAGTTGAACTCGATCACCTGGGGCCCATCGGCCGTGATCATCAGGCCGGCATAGATCACGCCGCGGTAATCGATGCCCCGTTGGCGCAGGGCCTTCAAGGTGGGCTCGAGCACGATGCGGCGCACCTCCTCGAGGCCCTCGGCATCCAGAAGCGGGGCGGGGGCATAGGCGCCCATGCCGCCGGTGTTGGGGCCCTGGTCGTGATCCTGCAGGCGCTTGTGGTCCTGGCTGGTGGCCAGGGGCAGGATGTTCTTGCCGTCGACCATGACGATGAAGGAAGCTTCTTCACCGGCCAGGAATTCCTCGATCACCACGCGCGCACCGGCGTCGCCCAGTTTGTTGTCGGAGAGCATCATGTCCACGGCCGTATGCGCTTCCTCCAGCGTCATGGCGACCACCACGCCCTTGCCGGCAGCCAGGCCATCGGCCTTGATGACGATGGGCGCACCCTTCAGGGCGATGTAGTCATGCGCGGCCGCCACGTCCGAGAAGGTCTGGTACTCGGCGGTCGGGATGGCATGGCGCTGCATGAAGGCCTTGGCGAAGTCCTTGGAGCTTTCCAGCTGCGCCGCTTCCCTGGTGGGGCCAAAGATCTTCAGGCCACGGGCGCGGAAGACGTTGACGATGCCGGCCGCCAGCGGGCCTTCCGGGCCGACCACGGTCAGCGCCACGTGTTCCTGCTCGACGAAGTCGGCCAGGGCCACGGGATCGGTGATGGCGATGTTCTGCAGGCGCTCGTCGAGCGCGGTGCCGCCATTGCCGGGAGCAACATAGACCGTCTGGATGCGCGGCGACTTGGCAATGGCCCAGGCCAGCGCATGTTCACGGCCACCGGAGCCAACAACTAGGATTTTCATGGGATAGGAAGATAAAAGTGGCGAATGGGGCGGAAAGGGTCGTCTTGTCCGTATCTTTATAAACCGGCTGGGTGATCGGGTGAATTATTCTTCGATCACGGCGTTGGTATAGAGCTCCTGGGTATCGTCCAGGTTCTCCAGCGCATCCAGCAGCTTCTGCATCCTGACGCCGTCCTCGCCCGCAAACACGGTCTCGGTGGAGGGCTTCATGGTGATCTCGGCGACTTCGGCCTTGAAGCCGGCGGCTTCCATGGCGGACTTCACGGCCGAGAAATCATTGGGAGCGGTCAGCACTTCGATGCCGCCTTCGTCGTCGGTGAGGACGTCTTCGGCACCGGCTTCGAGCGCGGCTTCCATGACGGCATTCTCATCGGTACCGGGCGCGTACATCAGCTGGCCACAGTGCTTGAAGAGGAAGGCCACCGAACCTTCGGTCCCCATGTTGCCGCCGAACTTGGAGAAGGCATGGCGCACTTCGGCCACGGTCCGCACGCGGTTGTCGGTCATGCAATCGACGATGATGGCGGCGCCGTTGATGCCGTAGCCTTCATAGCGCACTTCTTCATAATTCACGCCGTCCAGGGCACCGGTGCCGCGCTGAATGGCGCGGGTGACGTTGTCCTTGGGCATGTTGGCGTCGGAGGCACGGTCCACGGCCAGGCGCAGGCGCGGGTTGGTGTCCGGATCGCCCCCGCCCATGCGGGCGGCGACGGTGATTTCCTTGATCAGGCGGGTCCAGACGCGACCACGCTTTTCATCCTGACGGCCTTTACGGTGCTGAATATTGGCCCATTTGCTGTGTCCAGCCATGTTGAATCTTTCCTGCGAGAGGGTGAGGCCAGAACCGTCCCGCCTGCGCAAGCCGCTCCTGGAGGCGCCTCGGCAAGACCGGCGGGCGCGGGCAAGGCATCGCTGCAGCAGGGGGACCCGGCGCCCAGGGTTCGATATTGCATTTCCTGACGCCATGTTCTGACTATAATCGGGCGGGCATTTTACCATACCGCCACCCCGTCATTTTTGCCTTGAAGGCCCAGTCGAGATGATTAATCCGCTTCCCATCGCTACCCATTCCGGCGGGCAACTGTGCCTGCTGCCGCAACTGGCCAACCGTCACGGCTGCATCACCGGTGCCACCGGCACGGAAAAGACGGTCACCCTGCAGGTGCTGGCCCAGGCCCTCTCCGATATCGGCGTGCCGGTCTTCATGGCCGACGTCAAGGGCGACCTCTCCGGCCTGGGCAAGGCCGGCAGCGCCTCCCCCAAGACCAGCGCGCGCCTGGCCCAGCTGGGCCTGCCCGAACCGGCCTGGGCCGCGGCACCGGTGGCGTTCTGGGACGTCTACGGCGAACTGGGCCATCCGGTGCGCGCCACCGTCTCCGACATGGGCCCGCTGATGCTGGCCCGCATGCTCAACCTGAACGATACCCAGCAGGGCGTGCTGCAACTGGTGTTCAAGATTGCCGATGACCACCGCCTGCTGCTGCTCGATACCAAGGACCTGCGCGCCATGCTGCAGCACGTGGGTGAAAACGCGGCGCAGTTCAAGACCGAATACGGCAACATCTCGGCTGCCAGCGTGGGGGCTATCCAGCGCGGGCTGATTGCCATCGACGAGCAGGGCGGCGACCAGTTTTTCGGCGAACCGATGTTGAACATCGAGGACTGGATGCAGACCGATGCCCAGGGCCGCGGCATCATCAACATCCTCGCCGCCGACAAGCTCATGAACGCGCCGCGCCTGTATTCCACCTTCCTGCTGTGGATGCTGTCGGAACTGTTCGAGCACCTGCCCGAAGTGGGCGACCTGGACAAGCCCAAGATGGCTTTCTTCTTCGATGAAGCGCACCTGCTCTTCGATGAAGCCCCGAAGCCGCTCCTGCAGAAGATCGAGCAGGTGGTGCGCCTGATCCGCTCCAAAGGCGTGGGCATCTACTTCGTCACGCAAAATCCGCTGGACATCCCCGACACCGTGCTGGGCCAGCTCGGCAACCGCGTCCAGCACGCCCTGCGCGCCTACACCCCGCGCGACCAGAAGGCGGTGCAGGCCGCCGCCGAAACCTTCCGTCCCAATCCCATGGTCAATACCGCCCAGGCCATCACTGAGCTGGGCGTGGGCGAGGCGCTGGTGTCCTTCCTCGATGAGAAGGGGCGGCCCAACATGGTCGAGCGCGGCTACGTGCTGACCCCGGCCTCGCAGATCGGCCCGATCAGCGTGGAGGAACGGCGCGCCCTGATCGCGTCTTCGCTGGTGGCCGGCGTCTACGAACAGGCCATCGACCGCGAATCGGCCTATGAGCGCCTGAAGGTACGCGCAGTGCAGCAGCCGCAGGCGGCCCCGGCGCCCGCTCCGCAACCAGTCCCCGCTCCAGCCGATGACAATGCCTGGGGCGCATCGGCAGGCCGCAGCGCACCGGCCCCTGCCAGCACATCGCGTCCCAGTGGCGGTGCGCGCATGCCGCAGCCCGTTCCACAGCCGCAGTCACAGCAAGATCAGGGCGGCGGTCTGGGCGATCTGCTCAAGGATGCCGCCGGTGGCATCTTCGGCAGCGGCAGCGGCAATCGCCGCAGCGATTCTCCCCTGCAGGCCATGGTCAAGTCGGCCGCGCGCAGCATCGGTTCGCAGGTCGGGCGCGAGCTCATTCGCGGCGTGCTTGGTTCGCTGATGAAGAAGCGCTGACACGGTGCTGCGCCCGCCCGCGCGGCGCGTGCGCAGCCCAGGGTTTACAATCGCGGCCATGACTGCCGCCCACACTCCCGTTCATTCCACTCCGCGCCAGGCCTTCCTGGGCGGGCTGCTGCTCGCCATCATTGGTGCCATCTTCTTTTCCGCCAAGGCCATCGTGGCCAAGCTGATGTATCGCTACCAGGTCGATGCGGTCATGGTGATCACGCTGCGGATGTTGTTTTCCTTCCCCATGTTTGCCGCCGTGGCGCTGTGGAAAGCGCGCACCCAGCCGCCCTTGGCGCGCGCCGATGTGCTGCGCATCGTGGTGCTGGGATTGATGGGCTATTACCTGTCGAGCTTCCTCGATTTCCTTGGGCTGCAATATATTTCGGCCGGGCTGGAACGCCTGATCCTGTTCCTTACGCCTTCCTTCGTGATGCTGATCGCGTTTTTCTTCTTCAAGCGCAAGGTCGGCTGGATCGAATGGGCGGCGCTGCTGGTGTCCTACTTCGGTACCGTGCTGGTGCTCCAGCATGACCTGCATACCGGCGGCAGCAACGTCATCCTCGGCAGCGCCCTGGTGCTGGGGTCGGCACTGAGCTATTCGATCTACCTGATCTCTTCGGGCGAACTGGTGCGTCGGGTCGGCGCGGTGCGGCTGGTGGCCTATGCCATGTGCGTCTCCAGCGTGGCCTGCCTGATCCAGTTCTTCATCTTGCGCGCGCCCGCCGACCTGGTCACGCAGGTGGCCCCGGTGTACCAGCTTTCACTTTTCAATGCAGTGTTCTGCACGGTGCTGCCGGTGTTCCTGACCATGGTGGCGGTGGCCCGCATCGGAGCCCCCACGGCCGCCCAGGCGGGCCTGGTGGGGCCGGTCTCGACGCTCTTCATGGGCGCCGTGCTGCTGGATGAACCGATCACCGGCATCCAGCTGGCCGGCACCGCCCTGGTGCTGGCGGGCATGTGGCTGCTGTCGCGCAAGAAGCGCTGAGGCGTTCTATACTGCCTCTCGATATATGAATGTTCAGGCTAGAAATCCACTCACTACAAGGAGACCCAGATGGCAAAAGCAATCCGCATGAGCAAGACCGGCGGCCCCGAAGTCATGGAATATGTGGATGTGGAAGTGGGCGAACCGGGTCCCGGTGAAGTCCGCATCCGCCACGCTGCCGTCGGCCTGAACTTCATCGATTGCTATTTCCGTTCTGGTCTCTATCCGCAGCCGCTGCCAGCCGGCCTGGGCCAGGAAGCGGCCGGCACCATCGAAGCGGTGGGCGCGGGCGTGGCCGGTTTCCAGGTCGGTGACCGCGTGGCCTATGCTGGCCGTCCCAATGGGGCTTATGCCGAAGCGCGCGTGATGCCGGCCGACATCCTGGTCAAGCTGCCGGATGCCATCAGTTTCGATACCGCAGCGGCCATGATGCTGCAGGGCATGACCGTGCAATACTTGCTGCGCCAGACCTATGCCGTGCAGCCGGGCGAGACCATCCTGTTCCATGCGGCCGCCGGCGGCATCGGCCTGATCGCCTGCCAGTGGGCGCGCGCCTTGGGCGTGAACCTGATCGGCACCGTCAGCAGCGACGAGAAGGCGGCCCTGGCCAAGCAGCATGGTGCGGCCCACGTCATCAACTACACCACCGAAAACTTCGTCGAACGCGTCAAGGAAATCACCGGCGGCAAAGGGGTGCCGGTGGTCTATGACGCCATCGGCAAGGACACCTTCACCGGCTCGCTGGACTGCCTGCGCCCGCGCGGCATGATGGTCAGCTTCGGCAATGCCTCCGGTCCGGTGCCGCCATTCGGCGTGTCCGAACTGGCCTCGCGCGGTTCGCTGTTCCTGACCCGCCCCTCGCTGGGCAACTACATCGCCACCCGCCCTGAACTCGATGCCACCGCCGGAGACCTGTTCGACATGGTCGAGAGCGGCAAGATCAGCATCGAGATCAACCAGCGCTATGCCTTGAAGGATGTCGGCCAGGCCCACGCCGACCTGGAAGGCCGCAAGACTACCGGTTCGACCATCCTGATCCCGTGATGGCCGCGTAGTCGCCTGAAGACCCTGACACAAGAGGAATGCCTATGGACCAGCCCCCGCGCGACCCCGGCCTCGACAATCCCATGGGCCATCCCCCCGAGCAGGCGGCCGGCGCCGACGGCTCGCCCAAGTTCGGGCGGCTGTTGGCGGTGCTGATCTGTGCGGTGCTCATGATCGTGGTCATCACCTTCGCCAGCGAAGCCTACTTCTCCTGATTTTCCACTGGATATCGAAATTCTTCGGTACGGATCTCGCAAGTTATCGGGGTTTACCCAAGACTATGCGTGGATCACGCATTTTTCTCCGTCTTGATCGTCAAATGCTGCCTTCGGCGTTTGGGTGAATTCCTTCACCTGAACGCCTCCAGGGAGAACATTTTTGGCGGGAGAGGGAGATGGGAAGGAACTGGCACGCGGTCGTTGTCTGGTGCGGCCGTCTGGCCTTGGGCGTGGCGTGCGGCCTGCACGCTGCGCAGGCGGCCGAGAACGGGGGGAGCCCGCAGGC
>NZ_DBIC01000178.1:12973-27118 GCF_002296545.1 Herbaspirillum sp. UBA812
GCCGAGAACGGGGTGAGCCCGCAGGAAATCGTGCTGGGCCAGTCGGCCCCCTTTACCGGCCCGGCCGCCGAGGTCGGGCGCGACTTCCAGGAAGGGGCACGCAGCTATTTCGCCCAGGTCAATGCCCGTGGCGGCGTGTATGGGCGGCGCGTGCGGCTGCTGAGCCTGGATGACGGCTACCAGCCCGAACGCACCCTGGCCAATACCCAGCAACTGATCTGGCGCGACAAGGTATTCGCGCTGTTCGGTTTTTCCGGCACACCCACGGTGCTGGCGGCGCTGCCGGCCATCCGCGAGGCCGGCATTCCGCTGATCGCCCCGCACACCGGGGCCGCCGCCCTGCGCGAACCCTTCAATCGCCTGATCTTCCACGTGCGCGCCAGCTACGAGCAGGAAACCGGTTTCCTGCTGCGCCAGCTGCAGGGCACCGGGCGCAAGCGCGTGGCGGTGTTCTACCAGAACGATGAACTCGGCAAGGGCCTGCTGGACAACCTGAGCCAGCGCGCAGCGCAATACGGACTGACCCTGGTCGGCAGCATGCCCATCGAGCGCAACAGCGATGCCGTGGGGCCGGCGGCAGAACAGTTCATGAAGATGCGCCCCGATGTGGTGATCCAGGCCGTGTCCTACGAGCCGGCCGCGGCGCTCATCACGCGCATGCGGGCGGCGGGCTACTTGGGCGGGTTTTCCAATTATTCCTTCGTCGGCAGCCTGTCGCTGGCCGCACGCCTCAAGCAGACCGGGGTCGGTACCGAGATCACCCAGGTGGTGCCATTTCCCAACAAGGCCAGGCTGCCCATCGTCTACGAATACCAGAAGGCCTTGGAAAGCAGCCCCGGCGCGCGCTGCAATTTCATCGGGCTGGAAGGCTACATCGCCGCCCGCGTGCTGGTCGAGGGCCTGCGCCGCGCCGGCCCGCAACTTACGCGTGCCGGCCTGATCCGGGCGCTGGAGAGCATCACCCCGGCCAACTACGATGGCGGCGGCTTCAGCCTGCAGTTCGGGCGCACCGATCACAGCGGGTCCGATTTCGTTGACCTCACCGCCATCGGCGCGGGGGGACGCTTCATCAATTGAGGGCAGGGCAGCGGAGCAGCCGCCCGGCGCGTCCCTGTCCTGATCGGCTACACTGTGACGCTGCGCCCGGCGACCGTCCGTACGCCATCGCCTCCCTTGCCACCCTCATCAAGGATCCGCCGTGTCTGGTTCCCGCTCCTCTTCGCTGGCTGCGCCCGCCTACTCCGGCGTGGCCCTGATGGCCGCCTGCAGCGCCGGTTTCCTGTGGGGCACCGGAGCCCTGGTGGTCAACATCCTGATCGCGCAATACGGATTCGCGCCGGGCGACATCTCCTTCTGGCGCTTTGCGGTCGGTGCGGTGTTCCTGTGCCTGGTATTCGGCGCACGCATCCACTTGCCGACCCTGCGCGCGCTGCTGTTGCCCGTGGTGCTGGCCGGGACCACCATGGCCGGCTACGTGCTGTTCTGGTTCCTGGGAATCGAGCGCATCGGCGCGGCCATTCCCACGCTGATCGCGCTGTGCCTGCCACCGGTGTTTTCCACCGTCATCGCGCTGTTGCGCGGGCAGGAAAAGCTGGACTGGACGCTGGCAGCGGTGCTCGCCGCCGCACTGGGCGGCACCGTGCTGATCGTGGCGCGGCATGAGGCCAATGGCAGTGCGGCATCAGGCCAGACGGACCTGCTCATCGGGCTGGCCTGTTCGGTCGCCTCGGCCTTGCTCTATACCGGATTCACGCTGGTCAGCGGACGGCTCTCGACGGCGCTGGGGGCCGGCCCCTCCGCAACCTGCCTGACCGTGGTGGCGGCGCTGGTGATGGGACTGGCCAGCCTGGCGCGGCCGCTGCACTGGCCCAGCGGCTTGCCGCCGCAAGCCTGGTATCTGTACCTGGGGGTGGTCACGGCGGCGCTGGCGCTGCTGGTGTTCAGCTGGGGCGCCGCACGCCTGACGCCCACGGCGCTGACCGTGGCGACCCTGATCGAACCTCTCACGGCGGTCCTGCTGGCCGCCGTATTGCTGGGCCAGACCCTGAGCGCTACCCAGTGGCTGGGCGGCGCGCTGTTGTTGCTGAGCATCTGGGGCCTGGGCAAGCGGCTAGGGCGGCCGCCGCACGGGTGAGCAGGATCAGTTCTCCGGCTGGCCGTTCTTGTCCACCTTGATGCGGATGTGGCGCGTCACGCCGCTCGGGCCGGGGAAATCCTCGAAGGCTGCGCGCACCATGGCCGGCATGGCGGCCGTCAGTCCGGCACGCTGCCCTTCGCTGTCGACCACGACGTCGAACAGCTTCTTGCCGTCGCTGGCCTGGCTGATGCCGATCTGCAACCGGCGCAGGAAGACCGGATAGCTGGTGGTCTGCATCGGACCGCCATACCAGAAGGGATCATAGAACGGTCCGTAGGGGCCGTAGAAGCCGAACGGGCGCGGACCAAAGCGTCCCCAGCCCGGCCCCGGTCCGTAGAAGAAGGGATCATAGGCCGGCCGGCTCACTACCACCTGCTCGGTATTCATCCCGTAGCCGAAGCTGACCTGCAATTGCGCCGACTTCAGATCGCGCGCCTCGGTGAAGCCGAGGAATTGCAGCTCCTGGCGGATCAGCCCGGCGTAGTTCTGGTATTGCAGGTCATTCTCCTGTTCCTTGGCGGGCGCAAAGGCATAGGCGCGCTGGTTGTAGTCGGGCGACCAGGCGTGGAAAGAGGTGACGTTGCTCTCGATCACCGAGGCGCAACCGGACAGCAGCAGGCTGGCCGCTGCAAGAAGGGGATAAAGCCAGCGTTTCATGAACGAACTCCATCAGAAAAAAGCCGGGCACCGGGCAGAAGGCTGGGATGCCGTGGGAAGGGCGCTTTCGGGGCGATATGAAGCAAAAGGCAAAAAACCTTGCCTCGTCAGACCCTGCGCGCGGCCATTTTGATCCCGCGTGGAAAGCGACAGCCGGAAAACCCCGCTGCGCCTGCCTGCTTCGCCCCAATCTGGGGCAAGGGCCGGTTTCGCCATTGTACCGGCCGGAGGCCGATATGAACCATGCTTCCCGCCAACAGTCCCTGATGGAGACGAGCGCGGCAAATCCGGCCGATTCCATTCGCGCAGTGCGGGATGATTGGTAAAATCGGGTTTTTGCTGCACCTGAATTGGCTTTCTGCTGTCTTAGCCTTCACTTTAGCCCTCATTTTCTGACCTCCATTTCCCTTCCCGGACAGGCCTCCATGCGCACCGATACGCCCCAGACGATCTACCGTAAAGATTACGCCGCTCCCAATTACCTGGCTGACACCGTCGAGATGGGTTTCGACCTCGATCCCGCTGACACCCATGTGGCCACCCGCATCACCCTGACCCGCAACCCGGCCGCCAAGGGCCGCGACCTGATCCTCTTCGGCGAGGAGCTGGAACTGGTGGCCCTGCGCCTGAACGGCAAGACGCTCTCGCAGGCCAAGGGCGATTTCCGCATCGCTGGCGGCGTGCTGACCATCCCCGCCGCCCCGGCCAAGGTGACGCTGGAGATCGAGACCCTGGTCCATCCGGACCGCAACACCTCGCTCATGGGCCTGTACGTGTCCAATGGCAATTTCTTCACCCAGTGCGAGGCCGAAGGCTTCCGCAAGATCACCTACTTCCCCGATCGTCCGGACGTGATGGCCAAATTCACCGTCATGCTGCGCGCCGACAAGGCGCGCTATCCGGTGCTGCTGTCCAACGGCAACCTGATCGAAGAGGGTGAGCTGCCCGATGGCCGCCACTACGCCAAGTGGGAAGATCCGTTCAAGAAGCCTTCTTACCTGTTTGCCCTGGTGGCCGGCCAGCTGGTCTGCCAGGAAGAAACCGTGCGGCTGCACTCGGGCCGCGATGCGCTGCTGCAGGTGTGGGTGGAAGAGGGCAACCTCGACAAGACCCAGCACGCCATGGAGTCGCTCAAGAACAGCATCACCTGGGACGTGGAACGCTTCGGCCTGGACCTCGACCTGGACCGCTTCATGATCGTGGCGGTGGGCGACTTCAACATGGGCGCCATGGAAAACAAGGGCTTGAACATCTTCAACACCAAGTACGTGCTGGCCAATCCGCGCATCGCCACCGATGTCGACTTCGCCAACATCGAAGCGGTGGTCGGCCACGAATATTTCCACAACTGGACCGGCAACCGCGTCACCTGCCGCGACTGGTTCCAGCTGTCCCTGAAGGAAGGCCTGACCGTCTTCCGCGACCAGGAATTCTCGGCCGACATGATCGGCAGCGACAGCGGCCGCGCCGTCAAGCGCATCGATGACGTGCGGGTGCTGCGCCAGGCGCAGTTCCCGGAAGATGCGGGCCCGATGGCCCATCCGGTGCGTCCTGACTCCTTCGTCGAGATCAACAATTTCTACACCGTCACCGTCTATGAAAAGGGCGCTGAAGTGGTGCGCATGTACCAGACCCTGCTGGGCCGCGACGGCTTCCGCAAGGGCATGGATCTGTACTTCAAGCGCCACGATGGCCAGGCCGTGACCTGCGACGATTTCCGCGCCGCCATGGCCGACGCCAATGGCCGCGACCTGTCGCAATTCGAACGCTGGTACAGCCAGGCTGGCACGCCGCTGGTGCAAGCCAGCGCGGACTACGACGCCAAGCGCAAGACCCTGACCCTGACGCTGGAACAAAGCTGCCCGGCCACGCCCGGCCAGAAGAAGAAACAGCCCTTCCACATTCCGGTGGCCGTGGGCCTGCTGGATGCGCAGGGCCGTGACCTGGCGCTGACCCTGCAAGGCGAGAAGAAGGCCGGCGCCACCACGCGTGTGCTGGAACTGACCAAGGCCAAACAGAGCTTCACCTTCATCAACGTCGATGAAAAACCGGTACCTTCGCTGCTGCGCGGCTTCTCCGCCCCGGTGGTCCTGCAATACGACTACAGCGATGCCGAACTGGCCTTCCTGATGGCCCATGACAGCGATGCCTTCAACCGCTGGGAAGCCGGCCAGCGCCTGGCCACGCGCCGTCTGCTGAACCTGACGGTGGCCGTGCAGGCCGCGCGCCAGTCCGGCCATGTGGTGGCGGTCGACACCGTGCTCAACAACATCGAGCACGACGGCGCCCTCGCCGAAGCGCTGCGCGCCACCCTCAAGGACGAGTCGCTGGACCCGGCCTTCCGCGAACTGGTGCTGACCCTGCCGTCGGAAACCATGATCGCCGAACAGATGGAAGTCATCGACCCGCACGCCATCCACGTGGCGCGCCAGTTCCTGCGCCGCTCGCTGGCGCGCGAACTGCGCGATGATCTGCTCGCGGTGTATCGCGCCCATCAGACCCCGGGTGCCTACAGCCCCGATGCCGCTTCGGCCGGTCACCGTGCCTTGAAGAACGTGGCCCTGTCCTACCTGGCCGAACTGGATGATGAAGAAGCCATGGCCCTGGCCCAGCAGCAGGACCAGGACGCCAACAACATGACCGACCGCCTGGCCGCACTCTCGGCGGTCCTCAACAGCGCCGCCCCCGGCAAGAGCGAAGCCCTGCAGCGCTTCTATGCCGAGTTCGAACAGGAAGCCCTGGTCATCGACAAGTGGTTCACCCTGCAGGCCACCGCCCGCAACGCCGACGTGAACACCGTGCGTACCCTGACCGAGCATCCGGCCTTCACATTGAAAAATCCGAATCGCGCACGCAGCCTGATCTTCAGCTTCTGCAACGGCAACCCCTCGGCCTTCCATGCGCTGGACGGCAATGGCTATGCCTTCTGGGCCGAACAGGTGATCGCCTTGAACGGCAGCAATCCGCAAGTGGCCGCGCGCCTGGCCCGCAGCCTGGACCGCTGGCGCAAGTACACCCCGGCGCTGCAGGAAAAGATGCGCCTGGCCCTGCAACAGGTTGCAGCTACCCCCAAACTCTCGCGCGACGTGGCCGAAGTCATCACCAAGGCCCTGGCCGATTGATCTGTCAGACAGATAATTGACCCCTCACTCATTCATCCGATTCATTAAATAAAAACCACTGCAAGGAAGACCACCATGAAACGTATCAGCCTCACGCAACACCTGATCGAGCAGCAGCGTCTGCACAACAAGATCCCGTCCGAACTGCGCCTGCTGATCGAAGTCGTCGGCCGTGCCTGCAAGTCGATCTCGCATGCGGTCGGCAAGGGCGCGCTGGGCGAAGTGCTGGGCAGCGCCGGCAGCGAGAACGTGCAGGGCGAAGTGCAGAAGAAGCTGGACGTGATCTCCAACGAGATCCTGCTGGAAGCCAATGAATGGGGCGGCCACCTGGCAGCCATGGCCTCCGAGGAAATGGAGACCATCCACCGCATCCCCAACCGCTATCCCAAGGGCGAATACCTGCTGATGTTTGATCCGCTGGATGGCTCCTCCAACATCGACGTCAACGTCTCCATCGGTACCATCTTCTCGGTGCTGAAGGCCCCGGAAGGCATGACCGAACCCAGCGAGCAGGACTTCATGCAGCCGGGCACCAAGCAGGTCGCCGCCGGCTATGCCGTCTACGGCCCGCAGACCGTGCTGGTGCTGACCACCGGCGACGGCGTGCACTGCTTCACGCTGGACCGCGAAATGGGCGCCTGGGTGCTGACCCAGAAGGACATCAAGATTCCCGAAGACACCAAGGAATTCGCCATCAACGCCTCCAACCAGCGTCACTGGTTCCCGCCGGTCACCCGCTACGTGGATGAAATGCTGGCCGGCTCCACCGGTCCGCGTGGCAAGGATTTCAACATGCGCTGGATCGCCTCCATGGTGGCCGACGTGCATCGCATCCTGAACCGCGGCGGCATCTTCATGTATCCCGCCGATGCGCGTGAGCCGGGCAAGCCGGGCAAGCTGCGCCTGATGTACGAAGCCAACCCGATGGCCTTCATCGTCGAGCAGGCCGGTGGCGCCGCCACCGATGGCCAGCAGCGCATCCTCGACATCCAGCCGGAAAAGCTGCACCAGCGCGTGGCCGTGTTCCTGGGCTCGAAGAATGAAGTGGAGCGCGTGACCTCCTATCACAAGGAATAAGCGTCCGGCGATTCACTCGCCTGCTGCAGAACATGCCGCCCGGTTTGCACCGGGCGGCATTTTTCATGCCGGCTTTTCTGTGCGCTTTACTGCAGGTTTTTCTGTGCGTGATTCTGCCGCGCGCGTATCAGCTCTGCGCCGACGGCGCTCCCGCCTGCGCCAGCCGCACCTGATTGCGCCCGCCATGCTTGGCTTCATAGAGGGCCGCATCGGCGCGCCCCAGCAAGTCTTCCACGGTGCGCTCGCCTGCTGGCAGCAATTCCATGGCGCACACGCCCGCGCTGGCCGTGACCACGCCGCGCGGATTGCCGCGATGAGGCAGCTCCAGTGCCTGGATGCCGGCGCGGATCTTCTCCGCCACCTGCACCGCTCCGGCGGCATCGGTATCGGGCAGCAGCATGAGCATTTCCTCGCCGCCATAGCGCGCGGCCAGATCGCCCGGCCGGCGCTGGCGCTCGCGCAGGACGGCGGCAATGCGGCGCAGACATTCGTCGCCCGCCTGATGGCCGTAGAGGTCGTTGTACTGCTTGAAGAAATCCACATCGATCATGATCAGCGAGAGTGCCGACTTGCTGCGTGCGGCACGCCGGAATTCCGCCGCCAGCACGGTATCGAGATGACGGCGGTTGGCCAGGCCGGTCAGGCCATCCTGATGCGCCAGTTGCTCCAGCCGCTGGTTGGCCTGGTGCAGTTCGCCCATCACCTGCAGCGCGCGATCCTCGGCCACCAGGCGCAGCTCGATCTGTCCGATCAGCCGCCAGCCGAACAGACCGATGATGATCAGCAACAGCAGCACCGCCGCACCATACACGATGGTCTGCTGCCGCCACGGGGCCAGCGCTTCATCCCTCGACGTGGTCACGGTGACGATCAGCGGGAAGCCCTGTACCGGCTGGTACGACACGTAGCGATCGATGTCGTCCAGCGGCGAATGCAGCAGTACATGGCCGCTGGTTGGACTGGCCAGCGCTTCGCCGATGACCGGGTCCAGGCTCAGGTCGCGATTGATGAAGGCGGGATCGAAGGGCTGCCGCGTCAGGACCTTGCCGGGCCGCAGGAGCAGCAGGATGGAACTGTCGCGGCCGATCTCCACGGTCTGGTACAGGGCGTTGAAGTGGTCCAGCCGCAAGGTCGCCAGCAGCAGCCCGGCGAAGCGGCCATCCGGATGATTCAGGCGGCGCGACATCGGAATGATCCACTGGTCGGTACTGCGGCTGAGCAGGGTCGGATGGATGTGCGGTTCGGGATCGTCGTGATCGCGGTGATAGATGAAATACGCGCGGTCGCTGTTGTTGGCATCGCTGGCGCGCGGCGGCGAGGAACTGGCCACGCGATTGCCGTGCTCGTCGAAGATGTAGAGCCCGTCGAGCTGCGGCATTTCGCTGGCCAGGCGGCGCAGGACCGGGCTCATGGTGTGCAGCTGCGCGTGGGTGGTGCCAGCCTCGTCGATACGATCGCTGATGTTGATCAGCGCGCCGTGGGTGGCCTGGAACACGTCATAGGCATGGCGCGCCAGGGCACGCGCGATGTTGCCGGAATAGGTGCGGGTGTTGTCCAGCTGCACCGTGCGCGCGGCCAGGCTTTGCCAGACGTGGCCGGCGGCAATGGCCACGCAGATCAGCGCGACGAACAGCCGAGCCCGCCGCGCCACGGAATGGCGCGTTACCCGCCCTGCCTTTGCCAGCATTGGTCGCATCGTCCGTGTCTCCCCTCCCGGCCGGTCTGTTCCCTCCCCAGGGTGGACCGTTTGAACCAGTATAAGGAGATGGCTCAGCCGTACTGGCCGCGATCAGTCCGTGAAAAAGCCCTCAATTCGTGGGCTGCACCGCCGGCCGGCGCATCAACTTGACGCTGTGCAGTGCGGTCAGCAGCACCGACAGCCAGATCGGCACATAGGTGCCCAGTTGCGCCAGCTGCAGGCTTTCGCCCAGCACCGCCATGGCCACCAGGACCAGCAGTACCGGTTCCACATAGCCCAGGATGCCGAACAGGCCCATGGGGAGCAGCTTGCCCGCGCGCAGGTAGCTGGTCAGGGCGATCATGCTGAGAATGCCCAGGCCGGGCAGCAGCAGCCACATGGCGGGTGTGCGCAGGGTAGGGCCGGTGGCCGGGCTGAGCACCAGTGCCAGCAGGGAGGGCAGCGCCAGCACCATCAGTTCCACAGCGAAGATGAGCATGGAATCGAGCCGGATGCGCCGGCGCAACATGAAGTAGGGGGGATAGCCCAGCGCCACTGCCAGCGTCGGCCAGGAGAAGGCGCGCGTCATCCACAGTTCATGCGCCACGCCGACGCAGGCGCACAGCACCGCCAGGCGCTGCAGCAGGTCCATCTTCTCGCCATAGTGAAAGCGGCCTACCAGTACCATCGACAGCGGCAGCATGAAGTAGCCCAGCGAGACTTCCAGCGCCCGGCCATTGACCGAGCCCCACAGGAACAGCCATTGCTGCAGGGCCAGCAGGGCCGCCATCAGCACCAGCAGTGCGATGCGCGCGGGGCTGGCCAGCAGTTCGGCCATGGCCGCGCGCAGCCGGGGCAGCTCGCCGCGCCAGGCCAGCAGGCCGAGCACGCAGAGCAGGGTGATGAGGATGCGCCAGGCAAAGATGTCCGTGCCATCCAGCGGGGCCAGCAGGCGAGTGTATCCGGACAGAAAGGCGAACAGGGAAGAGGCCAGCACGGACAAGCCGATGCCGCGGCCGACAAGTTGAGGGTTCATCGCAGGACCAGGTGCGTCCGGCGCGAGGAAGAGGCACCGGCAAAAGCGCGATTCTACGGCAAGCCGGGGCTGCGGGTCGCGCGCATGCAAAAAGCCCCGGCCGGAGCCGGGGCTTTGAGGTCGACGCGAGGAAGGAAATTATGCGCCCGGGGAAGTGCCCAGCGGGCCGTCCTTCTGTTCACGTGCATAGTTGTTGGGCTGGCCGCTCGGGACTTCATAGCTCTTGCGGTCCACATACTGGCCATTCTGGCCGCTTTCCTGCATGGCCGCCGGCGAGGCGGTCTGCTGGCCCTGGTAGTTGTAGTACTGCGACTGCGAGGACGAATCATATTGCTGCTGTTGCGCGCCCTGCATCGAGCTGCCGCCCTGGTCATAGGACTGGGCATAGGCACCGGTGGCGAAAGTGGCAGCGGCCAGTACGGCGGCGGTGAGGAAGGTCTTGGTCATGGCTGTTCTCCTTTATCCTTGGTTGTGCATTCGATGGCGCTGAATGCAATCGGGACTTCAGTTGCAGTGGCGGATACGATCATGCATGCATCCGCAGGTTGGCCTTCGTTTCCCAAAAGCAGGCACGGCACGATAAGACTTGAAGACATGTGTCGGGTGGCCTGCATTGCCTGAAAACTTGGGTTCATCATAGGAAGACCGCAGCGCCGCGACAGTCGGAAAGCCCAGCATGTTCTTGTCGGACATTTCGCGCGCGTCTGACAGCCGGCTTGATCGGCGTCCGAGCGCAAATCCAGGATTTTCGATTGATGCAGAATTGAGCGCAATCCAGCTCATCCATGCACAGGCCGCATCAATGCGGCACGTTCAAAGGATGAAAGTGCGAGCCGCTTTTGCAGTGCTACGCGCCGGACGTGTCAGTCTGCAAGCTGACACATTGCCCCCGTTTCGTTACAAAACGTATCCCTCCCTCATTCTGGCGCAGTGCTGAAACGCTAAGTAAAAGTTCTTTTGCGAGCTTGTGTGAGGATGTGGGTAAAAGCGTTCAGGCGGGCAGAGGGTCAGACCAATGCGTGCCCATCCGGCCTCATGCATGCTTGATCTGAGACAGGGAAGGACGAATGGCTGTGGCAAAAATGCGCATCTCTCCCAAGCGGCGCGAATTGCGTTTTGGCAGGTGGCACAACCGGGTTATTCTCAGTCGCATGGGTTTGCTCACACCGCCTGTCCAGGGTTGCGTGCTGAAGCAGAACAAGGGGGACATCATGACCAAACCAACAAGCACCGCGATGCTGGCCGTGCTGGCAGCAGTGACTGCGCTCAGCGCACCGCTGACGGTCCACGCTGCCGAATGCAGCAAGGTCGTCATCTCGGCCGATTCCGATTACGCGCCCTTGCACTGGTACGACGGCAAGCGCCTCACCGGTGCCAGCATCGAGATCGCCACGCGCGCCCTGAGTGCGCTCAACATTCCCTATGAGGTACGCTACGTCGGTCCTTTCCACCGCGTGCTCAAGGAGGCCGAGAGCGGGCAAGTGGCGATGGTGTCCTCGCTCAAGAACACGCCGGAACGCCAGTCCTACCTGGCTTTTGCTTCGGTGCCGCTGTTTTCCAATCCGATTGCGGTCTTCGTGGCGCGCGACAAGCGCTTCGCCTACGGCGGCTGGAAGGACCTGATCGGCAAGCGCGGTGCCATCACGCTGGGCAACCAGTTCGGTGGCGGCTTCGATGAATTCCTGCGTGACAATCTCATCATCGAGACCGCGCAAAAGTTTTACATGAATTTCTCCAAGCTCGATTCGGGCCGTATCGACTACCTCATCACCGGTTATTACAACGGCGTGATCTATCTGAACCAGAACGGCCTGGCCGATCGCTTCATGCCGCTGCGCCCCTTCGTCAGCGAGAGTGACAACTACATCGCCATGAGCCGGGCCAGTCCCTGCGTGAAGCTGCTGCCCCGTATCAACGCGCAGCTGGAAGCGATGCAGAAGAGTGGCGAACTGCGGGCTGTGCTGCAGAGTTTTGAAACCGATCTGCGCATCGACACCGCCAACCCCGATCAAACTGGCCACCCCAAATGAAGCCCGGTCCGTAGGCTGCACTTGCGTTTCCGGCAGCTGCACAACAATGTAAACCGCTCACTGTGGCCATCTCCGAGAGCCGTCTGGCAGCGATGCTGTGCAGCGAGCGCGTTCAAGCCATGGGCCGCGCTGCGGCGTTCTCGCTTCTCATCACTTCATTCTCACATCCGCCGCCTCTGCACATCGCAGCGTGCAGAGGCGGCGGATTTTCTTTTGTCGCGCGCACGGGGAAGACCGCGTGAGTTTCAATGAGACGCTGTGAGTTCCGGTGACACATGCAGGCTTGCATGCCAATTTTTCTTTCCGTACGGAACTCTGCCAGCATGGCCATAGTCTAGTCAGGGCTCGTATTTGCATCGGGAACAGCGATGTGAGGCGAGACGGTCGGAATTGCACAACAAAACTGGACGCCACTGTTGAAATCCATAGGGAAAACAGGGTGGCATCCGTAGAATGCCCGACTGCAAAAAGCCGCATCGACGCGGCTTGATGGCGCAACGGAGCGTCTCGCGCAACAGCGCAAGTGGGCAACGATGGCCCTATCTACACTCCAACACCAACAACATCATGCGTTCCTGGATCAATCATCTCAATTACTCACGCAAGTTCGTCCTGATCGGCGCACTCGCTTTTATGCTATTCATCGTGCCGACCACCCTCCTGGTGCGCAGCAATCTCGACGACCTCGCCACTGCCCAGCGTGAATCGCTGGCCCTTGCACCCGGACGGGAGCTGCTGCTGCTGCTCAAGCAAATGCAACAGCATCGCGGTCTGTCGGCCCTGTATCTGGCCGATGGTGATGGCGCAGCCGCCAGCCGCGCAGAGCGCCAGAAGGAAGTCGATGCCACCTTCGACCGTGTGCGCAGCGGCCTCAAGCCGCTGGAAGACAAGGCCCTCACCGATGCGCTCGATGGCCTCAATGCCGACTGGCGTGCACTCACGCAAAGTATCGCCAGCAAGTCCATCAATGGCGCGCAGAGCAATGTGCAACATGCGCAACTGATCAAGCGCGAGCTCGATCTGCTGGACGACGTGGCCAACAGTTCCGGCCTGGCGCTGGAAGCGGAGGCTGCGCTGTTCTACGTGCAGCGCGCGGTCATGTCCGAACTGCCGCAACTGACCGAAGCACTGGGTCAGGCCCGTGCGCGCGGTGCCGTGATGCTGGGACGCGGCCAGGCCGATGCGGAAGAACGCGCCCGCCTGGAAAACCTGTCCGACCGTGCCCGCCGCAGCTATGAAAGCGCCCGCCGTTCGCTGACGCTGGCTGCGGGTCGCCACCCCCTGCCGGCCGAGGTGGAAAGCGCCCGTGCAGCAGCCGTCACTGCTGCCGACGAAGCCTTCAAAATGGCCGACAGTGCCATCGTGCGCGCCGATCAGCTGACCATGCCGGCACCGCAATGGGTGTCCACCATGACGCGCATCATCGATACCCAATTCGTGCTGGTGACGACGTCCTTCGACATGATGCGTGACGAGCTGCAAGCCAAGATCCCGCGCCTGCGCAATGAACTGATCGTGCTGTGTGCTTCGCTGGCGGTGCTGGCCATGGCCGCGCTGTGGCTGATGGTCGCCATCACCCGTGCCACCACCAGTTCGCTGTCGGAAGCGGTGCGCCTGACCGAGGCGGTATCGGCCGGTGACCTGACCCAGCATGTCGAGGTCAAGGGCAGTGATGAAGTGGCGCGTCTGCTCATGGCGATGCAGGCCATGACGGCGCAACTGAGCATGGTAGTCGGCAGCGTGCGCAGCAATTCGGAGAGCGTGGCCACGGCCAGCGCCCAGATCGCCCAGGGCAATGCGGACCTGAGCAAGCGCACCGAAGAGCAAGCCAGCGCCCTGCAGCAGACTGCCGCTTCCATGGAAGAGCTGGGATCGACCGTGCAGCAGAATGCCGACGGTGCCCGCCAGGCCGGCCAGCTGGCGCGTGACGCCGCCGAGGTGGCCAGCCAGGGCGGCGCGGTGGTGCAGCAGGTGGTGCAGACCATGCAGGCTATCCACGCCGGCTCGGACCGCATCAGCGACATCATCGGCGTGATCGATGGCATCGCTTTCCAGACCAACATCCTGGCGCTCAACGCGGCGGTGGAAGCTGCCCGTGCCGGCGAGCAGGGACGCGGCTTTGCGGTGGTGGCCACCGAAGTGCGCAGCCTGGCCCAGCGTTCGGCCACGGCGGCGCGCGAGATCAAGGAACTGATCACCGCCAGCGTCGACCAGGTCGGGCAGGGTACGCAGCTGGCCGATCAGGCCGGCAAGACGATGGAAGAGATCGTGACCTCGATTCGCCGTGTCAGCGACATCATGGTCGGCATCAACGCCGCCACGGCCGAGCAGAACACCGGCATCGCCCAGGTCGGCCAGGCCGTGACCCAGATGGACAGCACCACCCAGCAGAATGCAGCGCTGGTGGA
>NZ_DBIC01000178.1:27409-27568 GCF_002296545.1 Herbaspirillum sp. UBA812
CCAGCAGAATGCAGCGCTGGTGGAAGAAAGCGCCGCTGCGGCCATCAGCCTCTCGGGCCAGGCCCGAGAGCTGGTGCAGGCGGTGGCCGTGTTCCGTGTCGGAAGGGCAGCACTGGCGGCATGATCGGTTTGGCTGATGGCAGTACCGGTCTGATATCG
>NZ_DBIC01000226.1:0-151 GCF_002296545.1 Herbaspirillum sp. UBA812
TCGACCGCAAGGGCAGTTTTGCCGCGGCCGCCGTGGCCCTGGACCGGGTGCCCTCGGCCCTGACCTACAGCGTGCGCAAGCTGGAGGATGACCTGGATGTGCTGCTGTTCGACCGCCGTGGCCACCGGGCCCAGTTGACACCGGCGGGGCT
>NZ_DBIC01000226.1:457-3092 GCF_002296545.1 Herbaspirillum sp. UBA812
TGCAATTGTTGCAGGAAGGCCGTCATCTGCTGCTGGCCGCCAGCGACCTGGAGCAGCGCGTCAAGCGCACCGCCACCGGGCGCGAAACGGAACTGCACATCGTGCTCAACAGCCTGATTCCCTTCGACAAGATGCTGCCGGTGATCGAAGCCTTTGACCGTGAAGAATCCGGCACCCGCCTGCGCTTCACGCCCGGTGTACTGACCGGGGCCTGGGAAAAGCTCATCGAGGGCCGCGCCAACCTGGTCATCGGGGTGACCCTGGACGGGCCGGAAGTGGTGCGCACCAGCGGGCGCTTCCAGATGCAGGAGCTGGGGGCGGTGGACTGGGTCTTTGCAGTGGCGCCGACGCACCCGCTGGCCTCGGCCACCGAACCGCTGTCGGCAGAGCTGGTGCGCAGCCACCGGGCCATTGCCGTGGGCGACAACAGCCAGTCCCTGCCCACACTGACCATGGGGCTGCTGTCGGGCCAGGAAACGCTGACGGTGGCCACCGTGGCTGACAAGCTGCAGGCCCAGCTGGCCGGTCTCGGTTGTGGCCATCTGCCGCGCATCTGGGCCGAGCCCTATCTCGCCACCGGCGCACTGGTAGAAAAACAGACCTTGGCTGCCAAACCCAATGACAACTTCATGGTGGCCTGGCCCAAGGCCGAGCAGGGCAAGTCGCTGAAGTGGTTCATTCAGCACCTGGCACAGCCGCACGTGCGGCAATCGCTGATCGGACCGATATCCATGCGGGATACGGCATGAGCGGCAAAGCTTATGTAGGCCGCTTCGCGCCCTCGCCTTCCGGTCCGCTGCATGCGGGCTCGCTGGTGGCGGCACTGGCCAGCTATCTGGATGCGCGCGTGCACCATGGCCGCTGGCTACTTCGCATCGAAGACATCGACGAGACCCGCACCGTGCCCGGCGCAGCAGACGACATCATCGCCACCTTGGCGGCACTGGATATGCACTCTGACGGACCGATTCTGGTGCAGAGCCAGCGCAAGGCACGCTACCAGCTTGCACGCGAGCATCTGGGCGCACTGGCCTATCCCTGCGGCTGCAGCCGCAAGGAAATCGCCGATTCCAGGGTCGGCACGGCCAGCGATGGTGCTGCGCTCTATCCCGGCACCTGCCGCCACGGACTGGCCCCCGGCAAGATGCCACGCACGCTGCGGCTGCGCGTGCCCGATGCCGGCCAGCCGGGCGAACTGGTCCAATTCACGGACCGCTGGCTGGGGCCGCAGGCCCAGCACCTGGCCTCGGAAGCCGGGGATTTCGTGCTGCAGCGGGCCGATGGCTTCTGGGCCTATCAGCTGGCGGTGGTGGTCGATGATGCCGAACAGGGCGTCACCGACATCGTGCGCGGGGCCGACCTGCTGGACTCGACGGCGCGGCAGATCTACCTGCAGGGCCTGCTGGGCTACGCGACGCCGCGCTACCTGCACGTGCCGCTGTTGATGAATGCGTCGGGGGAAAAGTTTTCCAAGCAGAACGGCGCCCAGGCACTGGACCTGGGCCAGCCGCTGCAAGCCTTGCAGCAGGCGGCGGCCTTTCTTGGACTGGACACGGGCGCGGCCCGCGACAGGGAAGGATTCTGGACATTGGCGCTCACCGGCTGGCGAGCGCGTTTCGGTCCGCGCTGAGAAAACGGATCAGCGCTTGCCGGATCAGCGCTTGGGCATGCCACCCAGCAAGGCCGCGACCTTGGGCTTGGGACGGTTGTTCTTGGGCAGTTCCGGCTTGGTGGAGACGGTCTCGGTAGCGCTGGGCTCATAGGGCTTGAGGAACCAGGGGTCGACCTTCTCACGGCGTCCCGACGGGGCTGCGCCGTCGCGGCTGCTGCGGCTGCGCTCGCCACGGTCACTGCGTTCGCCACGCTCGGCGCGTTCGCCGCGGTCACTACGCTCACCGCGCTCGCCACGTTCCGAGCGTTCACCGCGCTCACCCCGGTCAGCGCGCATGCGCGGTGCAAAGCCGGTCAGTTCGGCGCGCTCGAATTTCTTCTTGATCAGCTTTTCGATATCGACCAGCAGGCGCTCATCCTTGTCGCAGAACAGCGAGATGGCGTCGCCCGAGGCACCGGCACGACCGGTACGGCCGATGCGGTGCACGTAGTCTTCGGCGTTGTAGGGCAGGTCGTAATTGATGACGCAGGGTAGTTCGGCGATGTCCAGCCCGCGTGCGGCCACGTCGGTGGCCACCAGCACTTCGATCTGGCCTTGCTTGAAGGACTCCAGGGCGGCCATGCGCTCGGACTGGGTCTTGTCGCCGTGGATGGCAGAAGCCTTCACACCTTCGGCCAGCAAAGTGCGCGCCAGGCGCGACGCGCCGATCTTGGTGTTGGAGAAGACGATCACTTGCTTCAGTGCGCGCTGGCGAATGATGAAGCTGACCGCATCCGCCTTGGCAGCTTCCTCCACCTTGTAGATGGTCTGGCTGACGTTTTCTGCCGTGGCATTGCTGCGCGCGACTTCGATGGTCACCGGGTTGTTCTGGAAGCTGGCGGCCAGCTTCTTGATCTCGGGCGAGAAGGTGGCCGAGAACAGCAGGTTCTGGCGCTGCTTGGGCAGCAGGTTGATGATGCGCTGCAGGTCCGGCAGGAAGCCCATGTCGAGCATGCGGTCGGCTTCGT
Source organism: Herbaspirillum sp. UBA812 (assembly GCF_002296545.1). Classification (NCBI taxonomy): domain Bacteria; kingdom Pseudomonadati; phylum Pseudomonadota; class Betaproteobacteria; order Burkholderiales; family Oxalobacteraceae; genus Herbaspirillum; species Herbaspirillum sp. UBA812. The sequence continues at coordinate 3,077 of NZ_DBIC01000226.1, forward strand.
CCAGCACCAGGATCTG
>NZ_DBIC01000133.1:0-19153 GCF_002296545.1 Herbaspirillum sp. UBA812
ATGTGGCCGGCCAGGTTGCCGAAGGTCTTGCGGCCGCCCAGTGCACGCAGCGCCCAGCCGGGCTTGCTGGCCAGGTCGAGCAGGGTGTCGAGGGTCAGCTTGGGCGGCACGGACATGCCGTTTTTCAGGTCCTTGTGGCGCTGGCCGAGGATCTGCAGGTCCAGCGTCAGTACCAGGGCCGAGCACTTGGCGGCCTTGGCGCGGTCGATCAGGGACTGCACGAAGCCACGGTCGCGCATCACGTAGAGCTGGAACCAGAAGGGTTTCGTGGTCACGCTGGCCACGTCCTCGATGGAGCAGATGCTCATCGTGGAGAGGGTGAAGGGGATGCCGAACTTCTCGGCCGCGATGGCACCCAGCATCTCGCCATTGGCCCATTGCATGCCGGTCAGGCCGGTCGGGGCGATGGCCACCGGCATGGTCACGTCGTGGCCGATCATGGTGCTGCGGGTGCTGCGCTCATCGACATTGATGGCAACGCGCTGGCGCAGCTTCAGGGCGGCCAGATCCTTGGTGTTGGCGCGATAGGTGCTCTCGGTGTAGGAGCCGCTGTCGGCGTAATCGTAGAAAGCCTTGGGAACGCGCTTCTTGGCCAGCAGGCGGAAGTCTTCGACACAGGTCATGACCGGCATGGTGTTTTTCTCCGTTGTTATGGTGGACGGCCAGGGCCGCCTTGTGTTGGGCTTGCAGACACGAACCGGAATCGGGCTGCGGACAAAAGGACTGCAGAATGACCGTTATGCTAGTGCATACCCGCTGGGCTTGGGGTGAATCCCTTTGCCGCCATCCATGAAAATTTTACGGTCAGGCCGCCAGCAGCCGCGCTGCCGCCATGCCGCTGCGCACCGCGCCTTCCAGGGTGGCGGGGTAGTCACCTGCCACATAATCCCCGGCCAGTGCCAGTCCGGCAGGCATGCCGGTATTGTCGGGCCGTTGCAGGCCGGGCGTGCAGGCGAAGGTGGCGCGTTTTTCAGTGATGACGCGGCTCCAGCCGGGCGTGGCCAGGGCCGCGTCGCCGAAGTCGTTCGCCAGTTGGCGCGCGATGCCCGCGCTCAGTGCCGCATGGCCATCGGCGATGGCCTGACCGGCCGCGCTGACGACGACGGCCAGCAAGCCCGCATCGCCGCCCAATTGCCCGCGATCAAAGACGAACTGGCCCCAGGCCTGGCGTTGCGGATCATCGGCCAGCGCCAGGAAGGGAGCCGGCAGGCGCATGCCAGACGGGTATTGCAGGTAGCAGGTGGTGATCGGTTCGTGTTCCAGTGCCTGCAGGAGCGCCGTGTCATGCAGACCTTCCAGCAGCTGCGCGGCGGCGTCGGGGCCGGTGGCCAGCACCACCCCGGCGAATTCGCCCAGGCTTTCAGCGGCGCGGTCTTCCAGCCGCCAACTGCCCTCGTCATTGCCCGGCAGCAGGCGAGCCACGGCCACGCCTGTCTGCACCAGGCCGCCGCGCTTGCCCAGATAGGCCGCGGCCGCATCGGGCAGCAATGCGCTCATGTCAACGCGCGGGATCAGCATGTCGGAGGCGGCGCGGCGCGCGCCCAGGCTATCACGCAGCACGTTCAGGAAGACTTGCGCCGAAGCCCGTTCCGGCGCGGTATTGAGCGCGGCGATGCACAGCGGACGCCACATCAGCCGGATCAGGCGCGCGGTCTGCTCATAACGTTCCAGCAGCTCGGCCACGCTGCAATCCTGATGCAGCTGCCAGCCCATCCAGCGCGCCGTGGTGGAAAAGCGCGCCAGCGCCATCTTGTCGTCGCGTTGCAATCCCTGGGCCCGCAGTAGCGCCACGGCCACATGCCAGGGGGCCGGCAGGCGGGGTGCCACGAAATCCATGCCCTCGGCCCCCGTGGCCAGCGGATAGCGCATCTGCAAGGGCAGGCGCAGCAAGGCGCTGGCCGGATCGACGCCGACCTGCTTCATCAGCGCCAGCGTGGAACGATAGGCCCCGAGCAGGATGTGCTGGCCATTGTCGAGCGTGCGCTCGTCCAGTTCTACCCGGCGCGCGCGGCCGCCCAGCGTACGGGCAGCTTCGAACAGGCTCACGCGATGGCCGCTGGCGGCCAGCGCCACGGCAGCAGCGCACCCGGCCCAGCCGGCACCGATGACGGCGTAGTGACGCGGGGCGTTCATCGGGAGCACACCTGTTCAGCCGAAGACATAGGTCTTCCAGGCCAGCCAGAGCTTGCGGATGGGGGTGAGCGAGATGCGCTGGTTGAGCACGTGGTAGCCATCGCGCGTGATCTCGTCCAGCAGGGTGCGATAGATGGCGGCCATCATCAGGCCGGGGCGCTGGGCGCGGCGGTCCTCCTTGGGCAGCAGGGCGAAGGCTTCGTCATAGACCGCCTGGGCGCGCTCGACCTGGAACTTCATCAGTGCCTCGAAGCGCTCGCTGTGGCGGGCGTTGAGGATGTCGGCAGCAGTGACGTTGAATTGCTGCAATTCATTGACGGGCAGGTAGATGCGGCCCTTGCGGCCATCCTCGCCGACATCGCGGATGATGTTGGTGAGCTGGAAGGCCAGCCCCAGCTTTTCGGCAAAGAGCAGGGTGCCGGGCTGGGTATGGCCGAAGATGCTGGCCGAGAGCACCCCGACCACCCCGGCCACGTGCCAGCAGTAGCGCTGCAGGCCGGGATAGTCGAGGTAGCGGGTCTGGTCCAGGTCCATTTCCATGCCATCGATGATGGCTTGCAGGTGTTCTCCCTTGAGCTGGTAGGTCGCCACGTGCGGGTGCAGGGCCTTGGTGACCGGGTGCGTGGGCTGGCCTTCGAGCATGGCGGCGATTTCCTTGCGCCACCACATGAGCTTGGTGCGGGCCACCATGGCGTCCTCGATTTCATCGACGGTATCGTCGACCTCGCGGCAAAAGGCGTACAGCGCCGTGATCGCCAGCCGGCGCTGCGGCGGCAGGAACAGGAAGCTGTAATAAAAACTGGAACCGCTGGCGGCGGCCTTCTGCTGGCAGTATTCGTCTGGAGACATGGATGCGTGGCGGGCGGTTGAAGCATGGGGCAGGTAGCCTGACGGCCCCCTGCGGCAAAGGCGCTATGCTAGCCGAGTGCGCCCGGCAGGGCAAATGCCGGCTGCCGTTGACCCGGCCTTGAAACGGGGCCTGAAACCCGTCTATTGCGGCCCCCGGCGTTGTCCATTAAGCTCGGGTCAAGCGCATCCCGGAAAAACAAATTCACATGACATCAAATCCGGATGAATTCTGCCGTTAATCTAACCAGACGTGGCGTTGCAGCGGTCAACCCCGCTTGCTGCGCGGCACATCGGCAACCCCGGCCATCGACGATGGCCCCCTGGAGGCTGGAGACAATATGGACAGACTGGAAATCTTTCGCAACATCGCCTCGCAGGCTGGTCGCGGCGAGCTGGTATTCCCGGCCAACGTCAGCGCCTCGCTGAAGCTGCAAAAGGCCCTGGCCGACCCGGAATGCCATCTGGAGTTGGCCGCCAAGCTGGTGATGGCCGAACCGCTGGTCTCGGCACGCACCGTGGCCATTGCCAATTCGGCGGCCTACAACCGTTCCGGCGGCGAGATCAACAACGTGCGGGCGGCCGTGATGCGGCTGGGCTTCCGCACCCTCAACACCATCACCACCTCGGTGATCGTGCGCCAGTTGGGGCGTACCATCAACAATCCCGGGATGCGCATCAAGTCGGCCCAACTGTGGGAGCACTGCGCCCACGTGGCGGCCACCGCCTACGTGCTGACTTCCAAGCTGACCAAGGCCGATCCGGAAACGGCGATGTTTGCCGGCATCGTGCATGAAGTGGGTGGTTTCTACCTGCTCTCGCGCACGGATGATTTCCCCGGCCTGCTCGACGGCGGCACCGAGGACTGGATGGAGTACGGGGAGAAGATGATCGGCCGTGCCGTGCTCAAGAAGCTGGGTGTGCCGCAGCCGGTGGTCGATGCCATCGAATCCCTGTGGCACGGCGTGCGGGTACTGCCGCCCCAGACCATCGGCGACGTGCTGCTGCTGGCCAAGGAATTGTCCCCGGTGCCTTCGCCACTGGCGCGCACTGCGGTGGCCGAAGCCGGCGTCGGCGGCGAGAGCCTGGTGGATGACTATATCGGGGACCGTTCGCTGCGCGAGATGCTGGATGATTCCGAAGAACAGATCCGCACCCTGACCGCAGCCTTGCTGGTCTGAACCAGTACGCGACCGCTTCTTTTTGAAGCCCCGCCTGGCCAATGTGCCGGGCGGGGCTTTTTCATTCCGGCTGCGGTTTATCGGGTCAGGCCGCGCCAGCCGATGATGAGCCAGTCCGGCTTGCCCAGCTTGGGGCGCTGGCGGAAGACATCGCCTTGCACCGCCTCGATGCGCTCCAGGATGCGCAGTCCGCCTTGTACCACCATGCGCAGTTCCAGTCCGATACGGCCCGGCAGGCGGCGCGCCAGCGGGGCACCGGAAAGCATCAGTTCCCGCGCCCGCGTGACCTCGAACTGCATCAATTGCTGCCAGCGCTGGTCGCTGCAGGCTTGGGCGATGTCGTTTTCATTGATTCCGAAGCGCTCCAGGTCCTCGAGTGGCAGGTAGATGCGCGTCTTTTGCCAGTCGATGGCGACGTCTTGCCAGAAGTTGATGAGTTGCAAGGCGCTGCAGATGGCATCCGAATCCCGGAGGTTTTCTTCATTTGCCGCACCGTACAGGTGAAGCATCAGGGTTCCTACCGGGTTCGCAGACCGGCGGCAGTAGTCCAGCAGGTCCGAATAATGGGGGTAGCGGGTGGTCACCACATCCTGGCGGAAGGCCGAGAGCAGGTCGCGGAAGGGTTGCAGCGGCAGGGCGTGATCGGCGGTGGTCTGCTGCAGCCGGGTGAAGATGGGATGCGTGCAGGGCAACTGCTGCTCGATCAGGTCGAGCTGCGCGTCGTAGGCATGCAGTGCGGCCAGGCGTTCTTCGGGGCGGGCGTCGCCTTCATCGGCGATGTCGTCGGCGCTGCGGGCAAAGGCGTAGATGGCGGTTACGGCCGAGCGCAGACGCGCCGGCAGCAGCAGCGAGGCAACGGGGAAGTTCTCGTAGTGATCGACGGCCATGGGGCGCGCGACTCAGTCGAACTTGTCCTTGAGCAGCGCCTCGATGGTGGCGATGCGGGTTTCGACCGTCTCCAGCAGGGCCTTGGGCATGGTGCCGCCGGCGTTCAACTGCGCGGCCAGCGAGCGGGCGATGCCCATGGCGCCTTCGGTGAACTGCTTGCCATCCTTGGACAGCACGGCCGCAGCCGTGAAGAGGGTGGAGAACAGGATCTGGTCAGCGGTATTGTTCTCGATGAACTTGTTGAGCAAGGCGTTGTGGCTTTGCTTGAGTGCGTCGAATTCTTCCTGGGTGGGCATGGCGGGTCCTCGCTGGATGGCGCGGCTGGTGCAGGAAAGGTTCGCGCACCAGCCAGCAAAGGCGCGGATTGTAGCAGTTCAGCACGCCGCTGCGCGCAGGCGGTGTGCAATCGGCCCCGGGGCACGTGGATCGTGAAAAAAAAGCCGGGAAATGAAGTTTTCTCCGGGAGCCCCTTGCCGCCGCCCGCCGGGGGCAGCAGCCTACTGAGCTGGTGAAGCAATTTGCAAAAAAACGGAAGCCGGCAGCGAGGTCTGATTCGCTACCGGCTTGCCTGGGGCCTGCCGTTCAATGCGCAATGGCCCCAATCGGTCCCTCCATCAATGGCTGACCGCCAGCAAGACCTTGCCGTCGCCTCCTTGTGCCTGCGCCCAGGTAGTCTGGGTCGCCGCAGGCGGGGCGAAGCTGGCCATGGCTTGCACCAGCTTTTCGACATCAGTGTCCAGCAAGGATTTGCCGTCGGCGGTCTTGATGCGCTCGATGTGGTTGTCGGTCGTCCCGGCAGCGCCGGCATACCAGTCCTTCACCGTCACCTGGTCGGTCGTGCCCAGTACCTTGATGCGCAGGTCCTGGCCGGCCTTGCTGAACCACAGGTTGTCCTGCCGGGCGTCGGCGAAGCTGATGGTGTCGACCTTGCCTAGGGTGGCATCGTGGTCGTACACCGCGTCCTGGCCGTCGCCCTTGGCGAAGCGATAGCTGTCGTTGCCGGCCCCGCCGATGAGCAGGTCATTGCCCTTGCCGCCTGTGAGGACATTGTCGCCGCCGTTGCCGGCCAGGATGTTGTCAAGGCCGTTGCCGGTGGCATTCACGTTCTGCCCGAAGAGCTTGACCGCCTGGTCGGTGGTCAGGGTGTCGGCCGAGGTGACATCGGTGGCGTAGCGCAATTGCCGCAGCGTGACGTAACGGCTCATGTCGTCCGCTCTGCCGCGTCCGGAGTCGGCAATGAAGAAGCCGGCAATCTGCTCGGTATCGACCGAGTAGGCCACCCCGGTGACCGTGACGCAATGGTTGCTGCGGTTGTTGCTGGCCATGGGCATGTCCCAGAGCCGGCTGGCATTGACGCTCAGGCCGACCGCCTTGCCCTCCTTGATGCTCCGGGCGACTGCCATTTCATCGAAGCCATGCGTGATGGTAGCGTCAAGACCGAAATCCTTGAGCAGGGCTTGCTGGCCCTCCGTGTAGGTGCCGCCCCGGTGCTCCGGCAAGGGGTCGATGACGTCGCAGAGCATTTCGTCGATGGCGCGGGTGACCACTTCCTTTTCCGTGAGGGGCCGGCCGGCCAGCACGCTCATGTTGGCCACGACCGTCTCGCCGCAGGTGCCCAGGAAATCGGGGACGGCATCGCCCTGCGCGTAGTCCAGCAGGTAGGACTTCGGCATGCCGTACACCAGCACGTTGACGCCATTGAACACCGCGCTCTGCGGCTTGGTGGCATCGATCAGGACCAGGTTCTCGACATTGTCGGCAAGCGTGGTGCTGACCGTCGCATAGACCGTATCGATGCCTTCGCCCGCCTTCTCGACCACGCGGTCGCCGCTGTTGTCGACGTAATAGCTGTCGTCGCCCTTGCCGCCGGTCATGGTGTCGGCACCGCCCAGGCCATCGAGGATGTTGTTGCGGTCGTTGCCGGTGAGCCGGTTGTTTTGCGCATTGCCGGTGGCATCGAGGTTGTCGGCTTCCAGTGCTAGGTCCTGTTTGTCGCTGGCCAGGAAGATGTGCTTCCTGACCTTCACGCCGGGCAGCTTGTGTTGCGAGCCTTCGTCGTCGCCGAACGGGGCGGGGGCGGTGAAGCTGTCCAGGTAGTGCGCTGCCAGTGCATTGCCGCCGGATGCGGCAGGCTTTGCCGGTGCGGTCAGCCCGGCCTGGCCGGACAGTTTGCCATCGGCTGCGGCTTGATCCAGGGCGGCGCCAGCCCCGCCATTGATCCTGTTGAAGGGCTTGATGGCGTCGTTGGTGGTGATGGTGACGGAGCCGCTGGCGTTGGTGCAATCGCGCAAGGTCTGCAAGCTGACGTAGCGGCAGGTGTCGGTATCGCGCCCCCGGCCGGAATCGCTGATGTAGAAACCGTCCACCTCGCCGCTTTGTGCACCGTAGCCCACGCCGATGATGGCGATCATGTGATCGGTCATGCCGACGTTGACCGGAATGTTCTTGGCCCAGAGGTTGCTGCCATTGACCGTGACGATGACGCCTTTGCCCGCGAGGATGTCGCGTGCCACAGCGTTTTCGTCGAAGCCCTGAGTCAATGTCGAGGCCAGGCCAAATTCCTTGAGCAGGATCAGTTCGTTTTCCGCACTGATGGTGCCGCGCTTGGTGGTGGATTTGCTGGTGGTATCGCACAGTTTTTCGGCGATGGCCTTGTTGACCACGTCCTTTTCCGTTACGGACATGCCGGCGATGGTGGCCAGGTTGGCGATGCAGACCTCGCCTGACGTGCCTTCATAGCGGGCGACCGCATCCCCCTGGTTGTAGTCGAGATCGTTGGAGAAGGCAAAGGGATTGCCATAAGTCAGCACATCCGGGCCGGTGATGAGCTTGTGTTGCGGTTTGGCCGGATCGGCCATCCTGGGATCCTCGGGCAGCGCCAGCTTCTTGATCGGATCGACAGTATAAAAACCCGAGCAACCGGACTGGAAGTGCGCGGCCTTGTCCAGTTCGCTCAGTGAAACGTAGCGTGCGGCATCGCCGGACCGTCCGCGTCCCGAGTCGACAATGTAGAAGCCTTGCAGGGCACCGGTATCGGCCGCATAGACAGCGCCGGTCAGGTTGATCATGTGATTGACGTTGATCAGTTCCAGCAATTTCTTGTCCAGATCGGCACTCCACAGCGCATAGCCGTTCACGCCCATGAGCACACCTCTGCCCTCCTTGATGAGGGCGGCCAGTTTGTTGGGATCGTAGTCCGTGATGGCCTCGACGGGCATGCCATAACTTTCCAGCAGCAGGCGTTGCATCCCCAAGACGGTGCCGCCGCGCTGGCCGGGATTGGAGCTGACGGTGTCGCACCAGCCGTTGTCGATGGCTCTCTGGACTACGTCCTTTTCGGTCACATCCCGACCGGCGATCATGAGCAGGTTGGCGATGCTGGTTTCTGAACAGGTGCCCATGTAGCCCGGGACGGCATCGCCCTGGCAATAGTCCAGATCTTGGTAGGACTTCGGGTTGCCGTAGACCAGCACGTCCTTGCCATCGATCTTGTCCCGCAGAGCTGGCATGGTCGTGGGGGCTGGCTGTTTTTCCGGGGTGGCTGGCTTGAGGCTGGCGGGCGCTTGTACCTGCACGGGGGCTGGTGTCGGCACTGCAGCGGCGGGCTTGCTTCTGATGGCTGCAGGTGGGGTGGCGACGGCGCCGGGCGGGGTGACAACCTGCCGCGGCGAGACCGGGGTCGATGCCGGGACGACGGCAGGCGTGGCAGGGTGCACGGTGGGGATGCTGACCGGCGCGTCGAAGCTGGCGGACATGTCGAGTCTGCCGGACTTGTCGCTTGCGGGCTTGCCGGCGATCGGGGCCGCGGCGATGTCCGGTTTGACGTTGACCGGCGTTTGGATGGGCGACGGCTTGGCTGGCGCCGGTTTGGTGGGGCTGGCCACAGGCGGCTTGACGACGGGCTTGCTTGCGATGGCTGGCGGCTTGGTGGCTAACGGTGTGGCAGCGGGTTTTTCCGGTGGGTCGAAGAGCTTGATGTCGGGAGAGATCGGCGCAAAGATGATTTTGGTGACGCTGCCGGTCTTGATCTGGACGAAGCGTTTGTCGATGCGGGTGATGACCGGATCCGGGAGCGGGGTTGCGGCGGCGCGTGGTGCTTGCGTGGCGGAATGGGTCGACATGGTTTCCCTTTGAAGTACGCCGGTGAAGGCGAAGGCGTTCGAGGAAAGTCTGCGCAGGCTGCGTCTTTCCCCGGGGACGTGTGGCCCGCAGCGCCGCTGGGTTCGTAAGGAGGCCAGACTGCGCCTCTGACGGACCCGGGCCGGTGCCGCAAGCTTGCTATATGAATTTTGTTGTCCCGGGCCGATTCAATCGGATTGAAATGCTTCGGTAAATCGCACAAAAGTGCCGTTGGCCGCTTGACAAGAGCTGGCCACAAGGGAAATGCCAACGTGAGGGGACTGATGGTCGTTCAAAGAGGTGGCAGTGAGGACTGGAAGCGGGGGAGGCGGGGAGGGGGCATGATATTTTTTTCATGCCGGTGCGGCCTGTGACGAAGGGTCGGCATTGGCCGGGTGCAACGAGGGTGAGCCGTTGCAGGCGAGTTTTGCTGCTCAAAGGAGTTAGGTCGGTGAAGCAAGGGCAGGCTTCACGGCGTATCAATGGCCCGGAGACGGTTCGATGCTGTAATGCGTCTTGCGCCTATTTACGCCCTCTTGATTCTGGCATTTTCTTGTTGAGATCGAATTTGCTCGACGATGCTGTGCGACGAGGCAGTGCATAGTTGGATTCTCTTTTTGGGCTCTACGGCGGGACGTCAATATCTCTTCATTCAGGCAGCGATCAATCCGCCCCCGGCTCGCTCTGAGTCAGGAGAAAACCCCTTGAGAGGGTAGGTAAGTGCCAGACGAATCAATTGACTTTGTGCATCTGAAATGCAATCGATTCGCCCCTTTCTTCCTGATGAATCCCAGGTAAATGGCGGGATTAATGGCGCAGAGTCAGCCTGTCGGCTCGCCCAGGCCCTGGTGTACGTGTTGAGTTTGCAATCCAGCGCGACAAGCCGATGAGCCTGTCGCGCATTTGGTCGCTTCTTGTTGTGGTGATCCGGACTCGCCCCCCCCCCGAAGCCCGGCCCGCTGAATGGCGGTCCGGTTCCCCCTCCTGAAGTCGGCAAATCCAACAGCATTGTAGGAATTCTCACGGACATTGGCACTAGTCCAAATGGACTGTGTATTTCCGGCTCATCGCGGCGCCATGCCCAGCCGCAACGGGTTCGGTCCCAAGCCGATGACTTCAGCGATATTGAGCAGCAGCATGGGTGGGTACAAGTCCAGGCCCTGCGCGGTGCGCATGTTGATCAGCAGCGAGAAGCGCTGCAGGGTGGAGGCCGGTATGCGTTGTGCAGGGATGTGCTGTACCAGAATCTGCATGGCCTTGGCGGCAGCGTAACGCCCGGTGTTGGCCCCGTTGGAAAACAATCCGAACATGCAGCCGGAGCGCCGCACGATGCTCTCGGTGGCGCAGAACGTGGGCAGGCGGGCCTGCAGCGCCGCCCCGGTGACCAGATCCCGGTGGGTGAAGGCCAGCAACGTACTGGGGCCGATGTACAGGAAATCCACCTTGCGTTCGGCCATGCTGCGGATCAGACCCGGCAGGGCCTGGACATCAGGTTCGCCGCGGGCATCGAGCGGAATGTCTGCGCTTTCCACCTCGAATTTCTGCTGCGCTGCCAGTTGCTGCAGCTGGGCGCGGACCAGCGCGGAATTGGGTTCGGCCGGATTGTGCAGGTAGCCCAGCCGACTGAACGGGCGATATGAGCGTATCGCATTGAGCTGCACCGGCAGCGGCGCTACGTGACTCACGCCGGTGACGTTGCTCTCATGGTGATCTAGTGAGCGCATCAGTCCGGCTCCGACCGGATCGGTCACCTCCGTAAAGACGATGGGAATGTCGCGAATGGCGTCGCCCGCCGGGCCATCGACCTTGCCAGCCAGTGCCAGGGTGGTGGGCGTGCCCCAGGAATAGATCAGGTCGGGATGCGCATCGCGCACTTCCTGGCGCAAGCGGCCGGCGTCCTCGGCTCTGCCGCTGAAGCGAATTGGGATGTAATGCACCGACAGGCCCTGATGCTGCAGATAAGCCTTGAAGGCTTCCTCGATATTCTGTTCCTCGCGCGGCAGGACCATGGCAATGGTCACCGTCCCGATATGGCGCGCCTCGACCGGCTGGTCCCGGGGAGCCGGCGTCTGGGCCAGGGCCAGCGTCGCATTGCAGAGAAAAAGCGCACACAGCAAGCGGGTCATCCCGGCCGACGTGAAAGCAAAGAAGGCATGCATGGAACAATTCCTTGGTATAAGCATGTGATTCATCAAGAGCGAGCGCTGATCGCCAGCGACGCAGAGGGTCGCAGCCCCAGCCAGACTCCGAGCGCGCCCAGCGCCAGCAACACGCCCACGGCCGCTACCGCACCCTCCAGGCCCAGCAGTGCGATCGCCAATGCGGTCACGAAGGGGGCGATGATGCTGCCGCCCCGTTCGATCAGGCGGAAGGCCGCCAGCGCCTGCTCAGGCGTGGCGGCCTGAACGGAGGCATCCTTGCGCTCGAACAGCTCGGTCACCAGCGTGATCTGGGGCGAGGACTGGACCGCCTGACCCACGCCCAGCAAGGCGCAGCAAAGCGCCAGTCCGCCGATGCCCTGGATGGCCGGCAACTGCAGGCAGGCCACAGCAGCCACGAGGCAACCGGCCACAATGAACGGTTTGCGCTGCCCCAGCAGGTCAGACCAGTGCGCCATCAACGAGGCGGTTGCCGCAAAGCACAGGAAATACATCAACATCACCCGGCCCGCGGCATCGGCTGACAGCTCCAGCTGCCTGACGTACAGCGGTGCCACCACCACCAGGACGGTCACAGCCACCAGCCTGGCCGGCAGTGCCGACCCCAGGATCACGCACATGGCCCGCCAGTTGTGGAGGACCGCCAGGTAGCCACGCCAGGTGGGTGCCGTGGTGGTTACCAGGGTCTCCGCGCCCCGCGCGGTACACGACAGGCGCAGGCGCGATGCCACCACGAGGGCGCCGATCATCGCCAGCGCGCAGGCCAGCAAGGCGTGGGCGTCACCGATACGGCCTGACAGCATGCCGCCGAACGGAGGGCCGACGATGCCGGCGGCGACGATGGCCGCAGCCACCTCCGCCAGGCTGCGGGCGCGTTGGGCTGGAGGCGCATGGCGCACGATGGCGGTCTGCACCAGGATCAATCCCAGGCCGTAGGCTGCGCCGCTGACCGAGCGCAACAATACCAGCGCGCCAACATCGTGGGTGAAGGCCGTTCCGACCAGCGCCAGGGCTCCTGCCGGTGCCGCGAGCATGAGCATGCGGCGCAGGTCGAAACGTTGTGCCAGCATGGGGCCGATGATCTGCGACAAGGCCAGCGTGCACATGAAGGCCACCACCGGAAGACCGGCCAGCATGGCCGGTGACAGCCATGCAGAAGACGTTTGCATCTCACTTGCGAAAGCGGTGAAGAAGGGACGCAGCAATTCATCCGACAGCGCAATCAGGAACACAGCCAGCCGCAGCCGCGTCAGCTGGACGCCGAAATCCGTGCCGCCGCTGTCGATCTCGCCGTGGACGTGGCCCGAGGCGGCGATGGAGAGTTCAGCCTTGCATTTCTTGCGTGCCTCTTCGACGGTCTTCGACGAGGGCTTGCGTCCCCGCAGGCCATCAATCCACCACCAGACGCGGGCAATGCGATAGTCCAGCAAAGGATGCAGCAGCGAACGGCGCCACAGCCCTCGGGTGAGCTCACGCAGCAGCACCACGCTGATGACCACGGCCAGTACCAGGTCCAGCAGCATTGCGCCCAGTGCGCGATCCACGTAGTTGTGCGAATAGGCGGCCACGATGCGGGCGCTGCTGCCGCCAACCGGGGCGCTGCGCTCGGTCATGATGTCATCCGGATGGCTGGTGCCGGCATGCGCCAGTTCCTGGCCGTCGGGGCCGCGCAGGGCCAGCCAGGACAGCTCGCGCGCCACCGCCAGTCGATCCGCGAACAGGGCTGGCAGCCCGTTGAGCGACTGCAGTGGCACGCCCAGGTCCAGCGCGCGCTGGACCTGGCCGGCCACGCTGGCTGCCACCATGTCGGCGCTGGATTCGATCTGTGCACTGACGTAGGGGCGGGCGGCTTCACGAGCGATCCAGATCATCGCCGGGGAAGCCAGCAACAGGGCCGCCAGCATCAGCGGCGCGGCGCGCCGCGCGCGCCTGCTACCGGCCGTGCCAGTGTGGCCGGCGACCAGCCAGATGCTGCGCCTGGCCCAGCCATGCATGGCCAGGTAGAGAACCAGGCAGGACAGCACCGCCAGCGGCAAGGCCTTCAGGACCACCGCCTGGGCTGCGCTGCGCGCCTGGATGCGCAGCGCCTCGGGGCTCGCGACCAGCCACAGGCTGGCTACCGGGCTACCGGTCGGATCGAACAGAGTGGCACCGCTGATCGTGTGCGCCGGCAGGTGACGCAGTTCACTGGCCGCGCTGCGTCCCCCGCTCATCAGGCGCTGGATCCAGCGTGGATCAATCAGCCGGCGCAGGGCACGGTCGCCCGATTCCGCCACGGCCTCTCCGGTACGGGTTTCGACGAAGGCCAGCAAGATGCCTGGATCGTCCTGGCGCAAGCGCTCCAGACGCTCCTGGTAGAACTGCAGGTCGCCAGCATCGATCCCCAGCCGCATGGCGCCTTCGCCTTCCTCGACCAGCTGGCGCACGATGCGATCGGTCCTGTCCTGGGCCAGCGTCGTCAACATCTGCTCGACCCGCCAGATGATCAGTACCAGTGTCAGGCAGAACAGCAAGCCGCAGAACAAGCCTGAAAACTGCATCGCCTGGCGACGCAGTTTTTTTCGCATTGAGTGCGCTTGAACTGAAGTATCCAACTCTTGCTTTCCCATGTTAGACTCCAACCACATTCAGTTTTACCTTCCCCCTCCTCGCGCCGAAGACTGAGTATTTCCCTACGCTTGTCTAGGAGATTCAGACTTGTATTCGACGCAATATTCCATCATGTCCACGCAGATGCCTGTCGGCGGTTTCGCCGGCCGGTCGGAACTGCACAGCCGTTTGCTCTTGCGGGATGACCTGCCGGCTATCAAGGCGCTGCGTGATGAAGTGCTGGCGGCGTTGCCCGATCCCGATTGCTATGTGCGCGAATCCGATGAGCACACTTTCCTGCTGCAACATCTCGGTGCGCATGGTGCCACCATCGGCGTCTTCCATGAGGGCGGCCTTGTGGCCTATGCCATGTTGGCCTTGCCGCACCCGGAGGATCCCGCCAACCTGGGTGCAGTGATCGGCCTGCCGCCGCGCGATCGGATGGAGGTGGCTCACCTGACAAGCTGCATGGTGCGCGAGGGATGGCGTGGCATCGGTTTGCAGCGCGCGCTGCTGGCTGCCCGCCTGGCATTGGCGCGCGGCTATGGTCGCAACGTCTGCATGGGCATGGTCTCGCTGCGCAATCACTCCAGCCGCCACAACATGCTGCGTTCGGGCATGCACATTGCCTGGGCCGGCGACATCGATGGCTTGCAACGACAGCTCACCCTCATCGACATGCGGCGCAGGCCCATTGTCGCCACCAGCGACGAGCGCCTGATCGGCAGCGACAACCTGAGCGGCCAGCAGCAGGCGCTTGCCGCCGGCTACATCGGCGTAGGGGAACAACGTTCGCTGCGCGAGGTGCACCTGCGCTTCCAGCGCCGTTTGCCGGGCCATCTGCCGTTCTGAAGCCGAGGGCGCCAGGGGCGGCGGGGCGGGAGTATTCATGCGCCACCCCGGTAGCGCACCATCATGCAAGTAATGTCATCGGCTTGCGGTCCGCCAGCCTCGAAGTCCTTGATGCGCTCGACAACGTGTCGGGTAATCTGGTCTACCGGCCGTCCGGTCGCCTGTTTCAGCTCTTCGATGAGCCGTTGCTCGCCAAACAGCTGTTGTACAGGATCGGTGGCTTCGGTAATGCCGTCGGTATAGAGGAACAGGCCATCGCCCGGCGCAAGCTGTACCGTTCCCTGCTCGAAATACATGTCCGTCTCCACTGCCAGGGCAATGCCTCGGGTCGCGGGAGGATGTCCGGCGCGCCCGTCCGCACGCAGCAGGTAGGGAGGGTTATGCCCGGCGTTGATGTAGTGCATGCTGCCATCACGAGTGTCGAGGATGGCGTAGAAGAGGGTCACGAACATCATCTCTTCATTGTCTGCTGCCAGCAGATCGTTGACGCGCGCGATGCAGGCCGCTGCGCTGCTCGTATACGGCGCAATGGCACGTAGCAACGTGCGTGACACGGCCATGAAGAATGCCGCAGGCACGCCCTTTCCGGAAACGTCGGCAATCACCAGGGCAGTGCGATGGGCGTCGAGGTCGAAGAAGTCATAGAAATCGCCGCCGACTTCCTTGGCCGGAATCATCATGGCGTGCAGCGACAAGGCCGGATTGGCGGCGAATTGCCGGGGCAGGATGGATAACTGCATCTTGCTGGCGATTTCGAGTTCTTGTTGCAGCGCGATGAACTGGGTCTTGGCTTGCAAGGCCTCGCGGAGCTGGTTTACCAGGCGGTCCAGTTCCTGGTATTGCTCGCCGACGCGGCTCACCAAGTTCTGGAAACCCAGTGCCAGCACGCCGAATTCGTCAGCGATGCGCCCGGCGCGCTCATCGGTTCCGGAATCGCTGGTCGCATCCGGGCGCCGGCCGTGCTCGATGCGGTGCAGGTCTTCCAGGATGCCGCGGCGGGCGGCTTCATCGAGGCGCTCGGCCAGCTGCATCATCTGGCGCCGGATGAAACGCGCCTGACGCTTGCCCTGGCGCTCGCGCGAACGGCGAAGCGTTTCGAGGGCATCGATCTTGCCGGCAATACGCTGCATCATGCCGTGCCATAGTCGTACCTGGCGAACACCCTGCAAGGGCGCCTGGACATCGGTGTCACCGTCGGCCAGTCTTTCCAGCTGCCGTGTCGCCTGTCCGAGCAACACGAACGGGCTGCGCACGTAGAGCAGCAAGGCCAGCAGGGCCGATGCCGCCAGTGCTGCCCACAGCAGGATCGCCAGGTCTTCCTCCGGTTCCAGCCGGGGCGCCTGCGGAAGCATGGCCAACAAGGTGCCCAGCGCATGCCCGCTGGGCGCATTCAGGGCCAGGCTCACCAGGACTGCGGCCTGATTGCCATCGCGCATGAAATTGCTGCGATCGTGGGCGCGCCATAGACTGGTCAGTGACGCATAGGCATCCAGTACCGGCTGGCCCCGCAGGTCGGCCACCGCCACCTGCAGACTGCTTGCGCCGTCGTCCCCGGCTGCCACGCGAGTGGCCAGCAGGCGTTCGCGCAGGCGGCCCAGACTCTTTTCCAGCGGGCGGGTGGCCACCAGCAGCAGGGCGTGTCCCTCGATCTCGATGCGCCTGACGGCACCGCTCTGATAATCGCGCACACCGTTTTGCCAGATGCCGTACAGGCCATCGGTGGCGCCCCGCAGCAAGGGCAATGTCAGCACCGGAATGGTGGTGGCTTCGCGCGACTGGCCGGCGGCGGCACGCAGCGAGCCGTCCAGCTCCAGCACGGCCAGCGCCAGCCCGGGTCGGGTACTGTGCCGTATCACCGTCTCCAGGACATCGTCAGGGCTCTTGTCGCGTAGCAGCCGCGGGCCGGCCTCTGCGGTCAGCAGCGGTGCCAGATCTTGGTCGAACTGGTTACGGTCCTCGTCGAGCACAGCTTGCCAGGACTGCAGCAGCAGTTGGGAGCCGCCTTCCAGGAGCCTACGCTGATCCGCCTGCTGGTATTGTCGGTGCAGCCCATAGGCGCAGGTCAGCAGGGTCAGCACACACATCAGTGTGACCAGTAGCGCACGGTGCTGAGCATTCTCACCGCGAGCGGTGGACTGCGCGGCCTCCTGATGGGAGGGCGGGCGGCGCGCCAGCAGCGGGCGCGCCAAGTTATCCAGGGTCTCGACGATGGCGGGGTTGAAATGTGCCGCGCGGACTTCCTCCAGCTTGAGCAGCAGCGCATCGTTACGGCGCCGCAGCGCATGCAGGTATCCCGCCAGGGCCGCCTGATATTGCGAAGCCGGATCGCGTACCGGTACCTCGCTGAGGTGCGACAACTTCCCGCCGGCCAGTGCCAGGGTGCTCTGGTGTGACAGTGCCAAGGGCGACTGCAGGCGCCAGCGGACCAGTTGCAACAGGCTGAGGGCCGCCAGTGCGGCCAGGACGACGGCTGCCGACAGCGACCACCACCAGCCGTAGAGCGGCAGGGGGGGAGCTTTGCTGCCCACGTGCAACCAGCCGGCCAGCGCGCCGTCGGGGGTCTTGATTGGCAAGGTTTCGATGTAACTGAAACTGCCGCGCGCCATGCCATGTGCCGCCGTGGTATGGGCGGAAGCCGCGCGCAGCTCGCGCAGCACGGTCGCATCGCCGCCAAGCCTGGCCAGGATATTGCCCTGGTCATCGGTGAGCACAAGCAGGTCCAGCATGGGATTGTCGCGCGCCAGTCCATTGAACCAGGCATCGACGCCGACCAGGCTGGCGATGGGAATGCGATAGGCCAGGGCCCGTTCCAGATCGCCGACCAAGGTGCGGCCAATCAGGCGCGAGCTTTGCTTCAATTCGGGCGTCGCCAGATCGGCGGCTGCGCGGTGGGCCATCCATCCCAGGCCGGCGACCAGCGCCAGCAAGGCCGCCAGCATCAGCAAGGACCAGCCCAGCCAAAGCCTGCGCAAGGGGCGGGGCAGCATCAGCTCGCCTCCAGGTTGTCGAGCCGATCGGCTTCGCGGTCGACCTGCGCCAGCGCTTGCTGCAAGGCGTGGCCTTGCACGATGGCATCGGCCAACGGCCCGCACAAGGCATCGTTGTGCGCCGTACCATCGCCGGCGAGGGCGGCGGTCTGCGCTTGCAGGTCCCGCTCCAGCGGGCGCAACAGCAGCCACGCCAGCAGGCCGCCACCGCACAGCAGCGTCGCGCCCAATCCCAGCAACATCGGCCAATAGCGCGTCAGTTGATTGAGCAGGCTGCTGCGGTCCGGCAGGCCGTAGCGCAGGGCCACACCCCCGGCGACCTGATCGAAGCCGGTGATGACCGAACCGCACAGCAGGCGGCCCTCTTCATCCTCCGCCCCCCAGTTGGCTGCAGTCGCGCTCAGGCAGGACTGGCGCCAGGACACCGGGATGTTGGCACCCACGCCACCGCCGTCGGTACTGAAAACGATATGCCCCTGGGCGTCGAAGACGTCGATGGAACGAATGACCACCTCGTAGGCGCGCACCTGCTCTATGAGATGCTGCATGCCGGTCTGCTCGGGCAGTTGCAGCCCAACCTGCAGTCCGGATTCGAGCTGGCGCTTGATGGTGTTGAGATTGAATTGGAATCGTGCCTCGCGCAGGACAGCACTGCGTTGTTCCAGCGCCTCGCGCCAGGCCAGTACACCGGCCACGCTGCCCACGAGCAGCACCAGTGCCAGCAACATGACGAAAAAACGGTTCAGCGTGAGCGTGAACATCCAGAGGCGCTTCAGCGAGTTCATGCCAGGTCGGCTCCCTCGTCAACGCCTGTTGCGCTGGATGTGAACGGATCGACGCAAGCACGCGCCTCACTCGAAGCGCATGACGCGACGGCTGCGTTTGCCCAGCTGTTTTTCCCGTCCCTTGATATTTTCACGGCCATCCCCCGTACTGAGCGCCCTTGCCGGTCAGATGCCGGCTGCGTCGATCAATCCGCGCGCTATTGTAGATGGAAATGAGCGGCCTCGGTGACGGAAAACCGCCGTTGCGCGCCAGCAGGCGCGTTGGCGCAGGGTTCGAGAGTCACGCCCGGCTGACGCAATTGCCGGGGGGTGAGACATCCTTGTGTTTCAACTGTAACCAAAACGGTGTGGGCGTGAAATGTGCCGGTAACGAAAGCGCCCCAGAATGATTTCCATGCCCAGGGCGCTGAAGAAGGACTGGGCAGGGGCAGGCAAATGATGGCGTGTGGGGCTGAGGGGCCTTGCCGCCGGAGCGGGCCCCATGAATGGATGTGCCCATTACGCTATCAACAGCGAACCAACCGACTATCTACATAAAGGAAATCATCATGCCGATGCCATGCTACCTGATCCTCGAAGGCCAGAACCAGGGCAAGATCGAAGGCTCGACCAAA
>NZ_DBIC01000357.1:0-4437 GCF_002296545.1 Herbaspirillum sp. UBA812
AGATCATCAAGGCCGACGGTGCCACCGTCGTGGCTGGTGAAGTGATCGCCATCCTGGACACCGACGCTTCCGCGCAAGTGGCCCCGACCGAAGTCAAGGCTGCCCCGGCACCGCAATCGACCAACGAACCGACCCCGGTCGCCGCTCCCGAGCTGGCCTCCAAGGGCGACGTCGCCATGCCCGCCGCCGCCAAGCTGCTGGCCGACAACAACCTGTCGACCTCGCAAGTCACCGGCACCGGCAAGGATGGCCGCGTGACCAAGGGTGACGTGCTGGGTGCCCTGTCGGCTCCCGCCGCTGCACCTGCTGCCGCTGCCAAGCCTGCCCTGGCGCAAGTTGCTGCCCCGGTCAAGGCTGGCCTGGAAAGCCGTCCGGAACAGCGCGTGCCGATGAGCCGCCTGCGTGCCCGCGTGGCCGAGCGTCTGGTGCAATCGCAATCGACCAACGCCATCCTGACCACCTTCAACGAAATCAACATGCAGCCGGTCATCGACCTGCGCAACAAGTACAAGGACAAGTTCGAGAAGGAGCACGGCGTCAAGCTGGGCTTCATGTCCTTCTTCGTCAAGGCAGTCGTGCACGCCCTGAAGAAGTACCCGATCGTCAACGCTTCGGTCGATGGCAATGACATCGTCTACCATGGCTACTTCGACATCGGCGTGGCCGTCGGTTCGCCGCGTGGCCTGGTGGTGCCCATCCTGCGTGATGCGGACCAGATGTCCATCGCTGACATCGAGAAGAAGATCGGTGAATTCGGCCAGAAGGCCAAGGACGGCAAGCTGTCCATCGAAGAACTGTCGGGCGGTACCTTCACCGTCTCCAACGGCGGCACCTTCGGTTCCATGCTGTCGACTCCGATCATCAACCCGCCGCAATCGGCAATCCTGGGCATCCACGCCACCAAGGAACGTGCAGTGGTTGAAAACGGCCAGGTCGTGGTCCGTCCGATCAACTACTTCGCGCTGTCCTATGACCACCGCATCATCGACGGCCGCGAAGCCGTCCTGTCGCTGGTCGCGATCAAGGAAGCCCTGGAAGATCCGGCCCGTCTGCTGCTGGATCTGTAAGCAACCGGCCATCACGGCGTGAGCGAGGCGCTGAACGGCCCCCAGGCATTCAGCGCCTTTTTGCATCCGCTTTGGACCAAGAGATCAAAGCGGATGCGCACAACGAATCAGGAATACACACATGAGCAAGAATTTTGACGTGGTCGTCATCGGTGGCGGCCCCGGCGGTTACATCGCCGCCATCCGCGCAGCGCAACTGGGCTTCAACACCGCCTGCATCGACGAATGGAAGAACGAAAAGGGCGGCCCCGCACCGGGCGGCACCTGCACCAACGTCGGCTGCATCCCCTCCAAGGCGCTGCTGCAATCCTCCGAACACTACGAACACGCCAGCCACGGCTTCGCCGAGCACGGCATTGAAGTCAAGGGCCTGGGCCTGAACCTGGAAAAGATGCTGGGCCGCAAGAATACCGTGGTCAAGCAGAACAATGACGGCATCCTGTACCTGTTCAAGAAGAACAAGGTCGCCTTCTTCCACGGCCGTGGCTCCTTCGTCAAGGGCGATGCCAATGGCTACGAGATCAAGGTCGCCGGCGCTGCCGAAGAAACCATCACTGCCAAGCACGTGATCGTGGCAACCGGTTCGAACGCACGCGCACTGCCGGGTGCCGAGTTCGATGAAAAGCTGATCCTCTCCAACACCGGCGCACTGGCCATCTCCGAAGTGCCGAAGAAGCTGGGCGTGATCGGTGCCGGCGTGATCGGTCTGGAAATGGGTTCGGTCTGGCGTCGCCTGGGCGCGGAAGTGACCGTGCTGGAAGCCCTGCCGACCTTCCTCGGTGCCGTCGATGAACAAATCGCCAAGGAAGCCCACAAGCTGCTGACCAAGCAAGGCCTGGCGGTGAACCTGGGTGTGAAGATTGGCGCCATCAAGACTGGCAAGAACAGCGTCTCCGTGGAATACACCGATGCCAAGGGCGAAGCCCACACCGGCGAATTCGACAAGCTGATCATTTCCATCGGCCGTACCCCCAACACCATCGGCCTGAACGCCGAAGGCGTGGGCCTGAAGCTGGACGAGCGCGGCTTCATCGCCGTGGATGGCGACTGCAAGACCAACCTGCCCAACGTGTGGGCGGTGGGTGACGTGGTGCGCGGCCCGATGCTGGCGCACAAGGCCGAAGAAGAAGGTGTTGCCGTGGCCGAACGTATCGCCGGCCAGCACGGTCACGTCAACTTCAACACCATTCCCTGGGTCATCTACACCTCGCCGGAAATCGCCTGGGTCGGCAAGACCGAGCAGCAGCTCAAGGCCGAGGGCGTGCAGTACAAGGCCGGTACCTTCCCGTTCCTGGCCAACGGCCGCGCCCGTGCGCTGGGCGATACCTCGGGCATGGTGAAGTTCCTGGCCGATGCCAAGACCGATGAGATCCTGGGCGTGCACATCGTCGGCCCGATGGCTTCCGAGCTGATCTCCGAAGCCGTGGTGGCGATGGAATTCCGTGCGTCGTCGGAAGACATCGCACGTATCTGCCACGCTCACCCCTCGCTGTCCGAAGCGACCAAGGAAGCGGCCCTGGCCGTGGACAAGCGCGCATTGAACTTCTGATGCGCGATCAGTGCGACAATACGGGTCGCCGACGCCTGGCCAGCCCCTGGGGCTGGCCGCGTCCGAGTTGCCCGCATAGTGCGCATTGAGATGCCAACCCAATGGGCGAGCCTGGCTCGCCCATTGTCGTTTTACAAGACCACACCATGGATGTCCGTCAATTCTACGAACAGTCGCTGTCCCAGCGCGGTTATCAACCTGATGAAGCGCAGTTGCGCGCCATCGAGCGCCTGCAGCGCGCCTATGAGGAATGGGTCGCCTACAAGGCCCAGCGCGCCTCCACCTTCAAGCGCCTGATCAGCCGCCCGGCCGTGCCGCGTGGCGTCTACATGTGGGGCGGGGTAGGGCGCGGCAAGTCCTTCCTGATGGACAGCTTCTATTCCGTGGTGCCGGTGGTGCGCAAGACGCGCCTGCACTTCCACGAATTCATGCGCGATGTGCATCGCCAGCTGGATGAACTGAAGGGAATTTCCGACCCCCTCGATGAAGTCGCCAAGCGCATCGCCAAGAAGTATCGCCTGATCTGTTTCGACGAATTCCACGTCTCCGATATCGCCGATGCGATGATCCTCTACAACCTCTTGAAGGGGCTGTTCGATCACGGCGTATCCTTCGTGATGACCTCCAACTATGAGCCGAGCACGCTCTACCCGGATGGCCTGCACCGCGACCGCATGCTGCCGACCATCGCGCTGCTCAAGGAGAAACTGGACGTCATGAACATCGATGCCGGCATCGACTACCGCAAGCGGGTATTGGAGCAGGTGAAGGTGTACCACACACCCCTGAACGCCAAGACCGATGAAGAATTGCGCGCTGCCTTCGCCTCCGTGGCCGAGGCGGCCGATGAAGACCCGCGCGTACACATCGAGGCCCGCGAAATCCGCGCCCTGCGCCGTGCGGGCAGTGCGATCTGGTTCGACTTCGCCACGCTGTGCGGGGGGCCGCGTTCGCAAAACGATTACCTGGAACTGGCCAGTCGTTTCCAGACCGTGATCCTGTCGGGCATTCCGCGCATGTCGGCGGCCATGTCTTCGGAAGCGCGCCGCTTCACCTGGCTCATCGACGTCTTCTATGACCACAAGGTCAAGCTCATCATGTCGGCCGCGGTGGAACCGGACGAGCTTTACACCGTCGGCACCCTTTCCAACGAATTCCACCGCACCGTTTCACGTATCATTGAGATGCAGTCGAAGGAATATCTGGATGCGGACCGCCGCTCGATTGCCGACAGCCTCTCCTGAAAAACCCCTGATGAACAAGAAATCCATGCAAGCTCTTTTTGCCGATGCCAAGTGCGTCACTTCTTCCCTGTGCGGCCTGATGCTGGCCCTGGCCGCCGGTGCCAGCATGGCGCAAGGGCAGGCATCGGCCAGCGCCACGTCCGGCGCACAGCCGGGACGGATCCAGGCGCAAGCCCAGGGACAAGTCAGCCCGGCCGATTCCGGTGCGACACCACAGGCTGCTCCTGTTGCCCCCGCGCCCGTCATGAGCCGTGAACGCTTCGACGAACTGGAAGCGCGTGCGCCGATTGCGCAGCGTTATCCTGCCGGCTCCATCAAGTCCGACGAAACCGCACAAAAGGCGCTGGACGAAGCCGCCGAAGACCGGCAAGTGGCCGAGCTGCGCTACATTCTCGATCAGCGTGCCTGCTATCCCAAATTCCTGGTCTCGGACTGCCTGGAAGCCGCGCGCGACCGCAAGCGCCTGACCGACAAGGGCATCAAGGCGGTGGAGTACGAGGCCAAGGTGTTCCAACGCCAGGCCACCGTGGACGACCGTGATCGTTCACTGGCCGAGCAGCGTGCCAAGGACGAGGAA
>NZ_DBIC01000317.1:0-3619 GCF_002296545.1 Herbaspirillum sp. UBA812
GGACGCGGCTTTGCCGTGGTCGCCTCGGAAGTGCGCACGCTGGCGCAACGCTCGGCGGCCGCCGCCAAGGAGATCAAGGAACTCATCGACAACTCGGTCTCCAAGGTCGATGCCGGCAGTGCGCTGGTCAACCAGGCCGGCTCCACCATGGATGAAGTCGTCGCCAGCGTACAACGCGTTACCGAAATCATTGCCGGCATCAGCTCGGCCAGCCAGGAACAGTCCGCCGGCGTGGAGCAGATCCAGCAGGCGATCAGCCAGATGGATAACGTGACCCAGCAGAATGCCGCCCTGGTGGAGCAGGCCTCGGCCGCCGCCGAGTCGATGCAGGAGCAGGCCCACAAGCTCAGCGGACTGGTCGGGGCCTTCAAGACCTAGCGCAGGCGAATACGAACGCCCACTGGCGGGGGCTGGAGGGCGATATGAAGAGAACTTCAGCAGGCTGCCGTCCATGCGGCCCAGGCGGGGGCCAGGCCGCTAGCGGAGTGAAGAGAAGGGTGATTTTTCGGCAGGCGTGGCGAGCGCCTGTTTCATTTCGGCCAGCGCAACTCGAAGCAGGCACCGCCCAGGGGCGAGGGCTGGCAATCCACCGTGCCGCCATGCGCGCTGGCGATGGCCCGCACCACGGCCAGTCCCAGCCCGCTACCCTTGGCGGCCGCGTCGCCACTGCGGGGCCCACGCTCGAAGGCATCGAAGATGCGCTGCGCGTCGCTGGCGGACAGGCCTGGACCGCTGTCCTCCACGCGCAGGCAATGCTGGCCATCGACGACCAGGGTACTGATGCGCAAGGGGCCCGGCGTGGCGTGTTGCAGGGCATTCTCCAGCAGCGCCAGTAGTGCCTGGCGGATGCGCACCGGGTCGCATGCCGGGTGCTCCACCCCCAGCGCCAGGGTGAGCGTGAAGCCCTTGTCGTGCAGCGCCGATTCACAGGCTTTCAGCACCGTCATGATCTCCTGCCGCAGATCGGCCTGCTGCAGCTGGATGCGCAAATGGCCGCTTTCGGCCAGCCCCACAATGCGCAAGTCCTCGATCAGCCGGCCCAGTCCTTCCACCTGCACCAGCAGGCTGGAAAAGAGCGCCGGATCGGGCTGGAACACGCCATCGGCCAGGCCCTGCAGACGCCCGCGCAGGATCGTCACCGGCGTGCGCAGCTCGTGCGCAATCGCGGCGTTCCAGAAGATGCGTTCCTGCTGCACCCGCTCCAGCCGTTCGGCCATGGCATTGAAATCGCTGATCAGTTGTGAGGCTTCGTCCAGCGGCTGCCGGTCTGCGGCGGCGCGCGCGGCCAGGTCACCCTGCGCCACGCGACGCAAACTGGTGGCCACCGAATTCAAGGGCGTGAGGATGCGGCGCGATAACCGGATGGCCACCCACACCGCGATGGCCACGCCGACGAGCGTGGTCACGAAGATCCAGCCCCATTCAGCGGGCGAGGGCAGCCAGCTGTCCGGTGCGGAGAGCGCCGTGGGCAGGAAGATGAACAGCGTCGAATAAAACGCGTAGGACCCCAGCAGTACCATCAGCATGATGGTCAGTGCCAGGATGGCAATGGAGCTGATGATCTGGCGCGCCAGTCCCTTGCCGCGCCAGAGGGTCAGGAGATCGATGCCGGGTTTCATGGATGCGTATCGGGTGCGTGCAATCAGCCGCCCTGCTGGAAGCGGTAGCCGACCCCGCGAATGCTCACCGGGATACCGGCCAGCCCCAGGTCTTCCAGCTTCTTGCGCAGCTTGCTGACGTGGCTGTCCACGGTGCGTTCCAGGGTATCGCCCTCGGGCAGGCAGGTGGCCAGCAGTTCGGCGCGGCTGAACACGCGGCGCGGGGCGCGGGCCAGTTGTGCCAGCAGCTTGAATTCGGTCAGCGTCAGCACCAGCGTGTGGCTCACGCCCTCGATCTCGGCCACCACCTCATGCTGTTCGAAATCGATCACGAAGGGCGGGGCACGCAGGATGCGGCGGTCTTCGCGCTCCTCGCGCGGCAGGCTGCGGCGCAATACCGCTTCCACGCGCGCGACCACTTCGGCCGGATTGAAAGGTTTGACCACGTAGTCATCGGCACCGATGCGCAGTCCCGTGAGCTTGTCCACGTCCTGGTCCAGCGCGGTGAGCAGGATGACCGGCGTGTTGTCGCGCTGGCGGATCTGCGCCAGCACCTGCCAGCCATTGACCTGCGGCATCTGGATATCGAGCAGCACCAGGTCCGGCTTGAGCGAGAGATGCAGGTCCAGTGCCCGCGCACCATCGGCCGCATGCACGCTGCGCATGCCGCTGCGGGCCAGGTAGGCGGCCAGGATCTCGGCGATCTCGGGTGCATCCTCGGCGATGAGGATCAGCGCACCCGTGGCCGGTGCGGCCTCGCCGGCTTTCACTTGGGTTGCCGCCATTCTTGCGTTCTCCATCAAAACTCCATCGTTGTATCGCGCAAACCTCATGCGCATGCCCCAGACTCCGCCTTCGCTCGCGATTGTACTGTCGGGCAGCCCGTGCGGCAAAAAAGCCGTGGGTTGACCGGCAGGCGCTGTCCTTCGCGTGTTTCCCCGGATGGAGTTCCTGCATGCCTCGCTTCTTTATCGACCGCCCCATCTTTGCCTGGGTGGTCGCGCTGTTCATCGTGCTCTTCGGCGTGATCGCCATGAGCCAGTTGCCCATAGCCCGCTATCCCTCGGTGGCCCCGCCCAGCGTGACGATCAACGCCACCTATCCGGGGGCCACGCCGCAGACCATGAACGATGGCGTCATCAGCCTGATCGAGCGTGAGTTGTCGGGCGTGAAGAACCTGCTCTATTTCGAATCCTCGGCCGATACCTCCGGCAGCGCCCAGATCACCGTGACCTTCAAGCCCGGCACCGATCCGGAGCTGGCCCAGGTCGACGTGCAGAACAAGCTCAAGGCCATCGAAGCGCGCCTGCCACAAACCGTGCGCCAGAACGGCGTGACCGTGGAGTCGGCGGCCTCGGGCTTCCTGCTCATGGTCAGCCTGACCTCGGTGGACGGCCGCCATGATGAAATTCGCCTCAACGATTACCTGGCCCGCAACATCGTCGAAGAACTGCGCCGCGTCGACGGCGTAGGCCGCGTGCAGCTGTTCGGTGCCGAGCAGGCGATGCGGATCTGGATCGATCCCTTCAAGCTCAATGCCTTCGGACTGTCCGTAACAGATATCAGTACAGCGATCAGCCAGCAGAACGCACAGATTGCTCCCGGACGC
Organism: Herbaspirillum sp. UBA812; assembly: GCF_002296545.1. Taxonomy (NCBI): domain Bacteria; kingdom Pseudomonadati; phylum Pseudomonadota; class Betaproteobacteria; order Burkholderiales; family Oxalobacteraceae; genus Herbaspirillum; species Herbaspirillum sp. UBA812. The sequence goes on from NZ_DBIC01000317.1 coordinate 3,208, forward strand.
CTGGGCGATACGCCAACTGTACCGGGCCAGCAGATCGCCGTTCCCCTGACAGTACAAGGACAGTTGCAGTCACCGGACCAGTTCGCTTCCATCGTGCTCAAGGCCAAGGCCGATGGTTCGCGGGTGCTGCTGGGCGACGTGGCCCGGGTCGAACTGGGCGCGCAATCCTATGCCTTCGCCAACCGTGAAGACGGCAAGCCTGCGGGCGTGGCGGCCGTACAGCTCTCGCCCGGTGCCAACGCCGTCCGCACGGCCGCGGCGATCCAGGCGCGCATGGAAGAACTGCGCCCCAGCCTGCCGCAGGGCATGCAGTTCTCGCTGCCCTACAACACCGCGCCCTTCGTCAAGATCTCCATCCAGAAAGTGGTGCAGACCCTGATCGAGGCCATGGTGCTGGTGTTCCTGGTGATGT
>NZ_DBIC01000200.1:0-5308 GCF_002296545.1 Herbaspirillum sp. UBA812
ACGCGCCGCTTCCACCGCCGCATTCAGGGCGAGGATGTTGGTCTGGAAGGCCAGGCCCTCGATGACCGAAATGATGTCCACGATCCGGCCCGAGCTGGTATCGATTTCCTGCATCTGCGCGATCACGCGCTCCACCACTTCGCGCCCGCTGCGGGTCGCGGCCGATGCTTCATCGGACAGGCGACAGGCCAGCGCCGACTGGTCGGCGGTATAGCGCACCTTGCTGCTCAGTTCACCCATCGAGGCCGTAGTCTGCTGCAAAGAGCTGGCCTGGATTTCGGTGCGCTCGGAGAGATCATGATGTCCCTGCGCGATCTGCTGGCTGGCCGAGGCCACCGCCTGCGCATTGTGATTGACCAGGCCGACCACGGCGATGAGCTTGTCGCGCATCTCGCGCATGGCCGCCATCATGCTGGCCTGGTCGCGTCCGGCCACCGGTACCGTCACCACCAGGTTGCCCCCGGCGATCTCGTGCGCGACATGCAGCGCGTCATGCGGTTCGCCGCCCAGGCTCTTGCGCATGCCGGCAATGAGCGCGTAACCCGCCCCGCCTGCAAAGACCAGGCAAGCCACGAAGCACGCCCCCATCAGCCAGCGGGCGCGCTGGCTGTCCCGCTGGCTCTGCAGTTGCAGCTGATGATTGCGTTCGGTCTGGACATCGATGAGTGCCTGGATCGCCGCCTGCAATTGCGCCAGCGCCGGATTGAGTTGCGTGGCCAGCCAGCGGCCGGCTTCCTCGCGCTGGCCGGCCATACTTAGTTGCACGAAGTGTCCAAAGGCCGGTTCGGCCTTCTGGTCGTTCACGGTGAAGACGGTTTGCGTCAGTTGCCGCATCTGCTCATCGGACACCAGTGCCAGCAGTGCCTTGCGCTGCTTGATGAAACGCTCATGCGCCGCGCCCCCGCGCTGCATGGCCGCCTCGGCCGCCGCCTTGTCGCTGATGATGATGACGCTCTGGAAGGATTCCACTCCGATATGGACCTGCCGCGACAGGTCCTGTGCCAGCGCCAGCTTGAGATTGCCGTCGTTGACCACGGCATCGAGCTTGCCGGTGACGAGCTGCAACTGCCATAGCCCGATCACGCCGGACAGGATGCACAGCAGTACCAGGGTGCCGAAGGTGAGGCCGATGCGCAATGCCAGGGGCAGCGGACGCGTGGTGCCAGGCTGGGTGTCCATGAGCGGAACTCCTGCAAATGAGGTCGCCGGCGATGGCCGGCAGGGAAGAGGCCCGCCACCGGCCGGCCTGGCCGATGGCGGGAGAGCCAGTCCGTGAGCCGCGTCAGAACGGCAGGATGGCCTTCACGTAGAACTGCTTGCCCTCGGGGCGATTGCGGACGTCATATTCCTGCTGGAACTTGGCCGTGACCACCAGGCCTTTGCCGTTGTCGTATTTGAGGTTGGGGCCGATGGCCAGTGCCTGCGACTTGCCGGCTGCGGCATTGGGGCCGCTGTCATTGGTCACCTGCTGGTAGGCGTAGCCACCCACCCCGGCCACCAGGCCGTTGCCGAAGCCCCAGCCCAGCGCGTAGTCGGCGTGGATGGCCTGGCCCGAGCGGGTTTGCGTGGCACCGTTGCGGCCGTTGAAGTCATACATCAGCTTGACGTCAGCATTGACGCCTTCGCGCTGGATGTAGCTCAGGGCCACCAGCGGCTGGTAGACCCAGATGTTCTTGCCCAGGCTGGAGGGATTGTCGGCACTGTACTGGCCGCTGGGCATGGTGATGTCGAAGCCGACGGCGTAATGCAGGGCCGGCGAGGCGTGATACGCCAGGGCCGGGCCGACGGTGATGTCACCCAGGCCGCGGCTGTGGAAATTGCGGCCGCCTGCACGCACATCCACATCCAGCAGCGGTGCCAGTGCGTGGAAGGCCAGCTGGCCGCCGAGGATGCTCTGTTGCGTGACCCACACCACGCGCGGTGCCAGCACGCCGACCTGCACGCGGAAGTCCGGCGGTCCGATGTCCTGGCCGTTGTTGCCGCGGATATGGTCGTATTGTGCAAAGCCGGTATAGACCATGCCGTAGACCCCCGGTGGCGGCAGTGCGCCCGAACCGAAGTTTTCCAGCCCGTCCGGATAGGACGGCAGGCCGCTGCCGTCGATGGCATGGGCCGGCAGACAGGCCAGGGCCAGGCCCAGGCTGCAGCCCAGTCCCAGGGCGCGTGCCAGCAGTGTGCGTGGTGCGTTCTTCATGGTTTCCCTCTGTGTGTGAAATGGTGGTGGCAGGTCAGGTGCAGACGACGCGCTCGCTTCAGCACTTGCCGCGGCCCCAGCGTGCTGCGGTGTGAAACACCGGCGCGGGTGGCGGAGTGGCCTGGCGTGTAGATGAATTGAGGCGGATCAATGATCGCGGCAGTGCTCGCAAACCGATGATCCAGATCCGGTCATCGCTATCCCCTGAGTGCAGGAACTTGCGCCATCGGCGAACCCGGCCATGCCGTGCGGCAACGCGCGCCGCCTGCCGGACCCGGCTTTTCAAATTGCCGCAAACGATGGATAGCCCGTGCGCGCTGCGGATAGGGCCTTGCGGCCTGCTGCGTCCATCATGCATTGCAGGCGCAGCGAGCAAGCGATGCTCTTCTCCCTGCATCACCACAACCGACAACAGAGGGTTAGCGCAATGAAAGATCTCGAAGGCAAAGTGGCGGTCGTCACCGGCGGTGCCACCCTGATCGGTGCAGGCGTGGTTCGCCGCCTGCGCAGTTATGGCGTCAAGGTGGCGCTGTTCGACATCGACGCCGACGGCGGCCAGCGCGTGGCCGGTGAAGACCGCAGCGCCTGTCGCTTCTGGCGCGTGGATATCACCGATGACGCGCAAGTGGCCAAGGCCGTGGAAGAAGTGGCGGCGCACTTCGGCCGGCTCGATTTCCTGGTCAACCTGGCCGCCTCCTATCTCGATGACGGTGCCGCTTCCTCACGCCAGGACTGGCTCAAGACTCTGGATGTGAATCTGGTCAGCGCCGTCATGGCCGCCCATGCGGTGCGGCCTTATCTGGTCAAGGCGGGCGGCGGTGCCATCGTCAACTTCACCAGCATCTCGTCCAAGGTGGCGCAGACCGGGCGCTGGCTCTATCCGGTCTCCAAGGCAGCGCTGGTGCAGGTCACGCGCAACATGGCCATGGATTTTGCGGGTGACGCCATCCGCGTGAACTCGGTCTCGCCCGGCTGGACCTGGTCGCGCGTGATGGATGAACTGACCGGCGGCGACCGCGCCAAGACCGACCGCGTGGCGGCCGATTTCCATCTGTTGAAGCGCGTGGGCAACCCGGAAGAAGTGGCTGATGTGGTGGCCTTCCTGCTGTCCGGCCACGCTTCCTTTGTCACCGGGGCCGATTACGCCGTCGATGGCGGCTATTCCGCCATGGGGCCGGAGCAGGCCGTGCCGGCCATTCCGCGCCTGGCGCAGTAAAGCCATCAATGATTTATACGATTTAGAACATTTAAACAATTTTCAACGATCGGTTCGCATCATTCAGCTGATCCGGATCGATTGACAACGAGAGGAGAAACATCATGCGTAGCATCGCGATCGTAGGTGGTGGTCAGGCCGGTCTTCCGCTGGCATTCGGTTTGCTGGAGCAGGGTTATCAGGTCACCGTGGTGACCAATCGCACACCCGATGACCTGCGCAACGGCAAGGTCATGTCCAGCCAGTGCATGTTCGATCCGTCGCTGCAGATCGAACGCGATCTCGGCTTGAATGACTGGGAACAGCAATGTCCGCCGGTGCAGGGCATCAGCTTTGCCGTACCGCATCCGGAGGTGCCCGGGGCCAAGGCCATCGACTGGAGCGCCCGCCTGGACCGTCCGGCGCAGGCCGTGGACCAGCGCCTGAAGATGTCGTCCTGGCTGGAGCAGGTGGAGGCGCGCGGCGGCAAGGTCCTGATCCAGGATGCCGGCGTGGCCGAACTGGAGGTCCTCTCCGAGCAACATGACCTGGTGATCCTGGCGGCCGGCAAGGGCGAAGTGGTCAAGCTCTTCGAGCGCGATGCCGCCCGTTCTCCCTTCGACAAGCCGCAGCGTTCCCTGGCCCTGACCTATGTGCATGGCCTCAAGCGCCAGCCGGACTATTCCAGCGTAGCCTTCAACCTGATCCCCGGCGTCGGCGAGTACTTCGTGTTCCCGGCCCTGACCCTGTCCGGCCCGTGCGACATCATGGTCTTCGAGGGCATCCCCGGTGGTCCGCTGGATTGCTGGCGCGAGGTGCGGACTCCGCAGGAGCATCTGGCCACGTCCAAGGACTTCCTGCGCAAGTTCCTGCCTTGGGAGGCCGAGCGCGCCGAGCACGCCGAACTGACCGATGACAAGGGCATCCTTGCCGGTTCGTTCGCGCCTACCGTGCGCAAGCCGGTACTGACGCTGCCGTCCGGCCGCCTGGTCTTTGGCCTGGGTGACGCCGTGGCCACCAATGACCCGATCACCGGGCAAGGGGCCAACAATGCCACCAAGGCAGCCAAGGTCTATCTCGATGCCATCCTGGCCCATGGCGACAAGCCCTATACCCGTGACTGGATGGAGCAGACCTTTGAACAGTTCTGGGATTACGCCAAGTGGGTGGTGCAGTGGACCAACTCCCTGCTGACCCCGCCGCCGCCGCACATCCTCGGCCTGCTGGGTGCAGCCGGACAGATGCCGTCGCTGGCCAAGGAAATCGCCGAAGGCTTCAACCACCCGCCGCGCTACTTCCCCTGGTGGGCCGATGCCCAGGCCTGCGAGGAACTGGTGGCCGGCCATCAGGCCAAGGCCGTGGCCGTCGCTGCATAAGGAGCCATCATGTCGTCCATTGCAACCCTGGCCTTGGCCGAAGCCACGCCTGATCTGCAGGCGCAACCGGCCCCGTGGGGCCAGACCGATCTGGCACCGCGCACCCTGCGCAACCTGATGGGGGCCTATCCGACCGGCGTGGCCATCGTCACCATGCGCACCCGCGACGAACGCGATGTCGGGCTGACCATCAATTCCTTTGCCTCGCTGTCGCTGGATCCGCCGCTGGTGCTGTGGAGCCTGGTGAACCACTCGCCCAACCTGGATGCCTTCCGCGACTGTGCGCACTTCGCCATCAACGTACTGGCCGACGGACAGGAAGAGCTGGCGCGCCGCTTCGCCACCCCGGCCATCGCCGACAAGTTCGAGGGCGTGGCCGTGGCCCAGGCACCGGAAGACCTGCCGGTGATCGCCGGTGCGCTCACCGTACTGGTGTGCGAGAACGACCATAGCCGTACCGTGGGCGATCACCTGCTGATGGACGGGCGCATCGTGCGCACCGGCCACCAGCCGGCGGCACCGCTGGTGTTCCATGCCGGGCGC
>NZ_DBIC01000052.1:0-10266 GCF_002296545.1 Herbaspirillum sp. UBA812
TCGATGTTTTCCTGCTTCAGCGGGATGCGATAGCTTTCCTTGGGCACGGTCTCGGTGCGCTCGTGGGACACCCCGTCCTCGATGATCTTGACCAGGTGCGGCTTCATCACCACGCCATTGTTGGCCAGGATGGCAGTGGCCTGCGCCAGTTGCAGCGGGGTGAAGCTGTTGTAGCCCTGGCCGATGCCCAGCGAGACGGTGTCACCAGCGATCCAGCGTTTCTGCTCGGGTTTGCGGAAGGCGGTGCGCTTCCACTCGGTGGAGGGCAGGATGCCGCGCTTCTCGTGCTCCAGGTCGATACCGGTGATCTGGCCGAAACCGAAGGGCTTCATGAAGTCATGGATGGCATTGACCCCCATGTCATTGGCCAGCATGTAGTAATAGGTGTCGCAGGAAATGGCGATGGAGCGGTACATGTCCACCACGCCGTGGCCGCCTTCCTTGTCGTCGCGGAAGCGGTGATTGCCCAGCACGAAGAAGCCCGGATCGCGGATGGCATCCTGCGGGCGGCGCTTGCCCAGTTCCAGCGCAGCCAGCGCCATGAAGGGCTTGTAGGTCGAACCAGGCGAATAGAGGCCCGACAGCGGGCGGTTCAGCAGCGGACGGTCGGGCGACTTGTTCAACTCATCCCAGCTCTGCTGGTCGATGCCTTCGACGAACAGGTTGGGATCGTAGGAGGGCTGGGAGACATAGGCCAGGATGTCGCCGGTGGCCGGGTTGATCGCTACCAACGCGCCCTTCTGGTCGCCGAAGGCTTCTTCGACCACCTTCTGCAGCTCGATGTCGATGGACAGGATCAGGTTCTTGCCGGGCGTGGCCGGGGTGCGCGAGAGCGAGCGCACGGCGCGTCCGCTGGCCGAGATTTCCACTTCCTCGTAGCCGGTGGTGCCGTGCAGCTGGGTTTCGTAACTCTTTTCCAGGCCTTCCTTGCCGATGTAGTCGGTGCCGTTGTAGTTGGCTTCGTCATCGGAGTCGGCGATGCGTTCGGCATCGCGCTGGCTGATGCGGCCGATGTAGCCGATCACGTGCGCAGCAGTCTTGCCGTAGGGATACTGGCGGAACAGGCGGGCCTGCACTTCCACGCCGGGGAAGCGATAGCGCTGGGCGGTGAACTTGGCCACTTCCTCATCGGTGAGGCGGGTGCGGATGGGCACGCTCTCGAAGTTCTTGGATTCTTCCTGCAGGCGGCGGAAGCGGCGACGGTCGCGCTGCTGGATTTCCACGATGGTGCCCAGCTCATCGATGAGGTCATCGATGTTGGTCTTGATCTTGGAGGGCGTGATTTCCAGCGTATAGGCCGAATAGTTGCGCGCCAGCACTACGCCGTTGCGGTCCAGGATCAGGCCGCGGTTGGGCACGATGGGCACCACCGAGATGCGGTTTTCCTCGGCCTGGGCGGCGTAGGCGTCGTGGCGCACCACCTGCAGCCACAAAAAGCGCGCCAGCAGCAGGCTGAAGCACACCAGCACCAGGACGCTCGCGGCCAGCAGGCGCATCCGGAACAGTCTCAGCTCATGCGCGGTATTCTTGAATTCGGTCATGCTGCTTGCACCTGGCCCCTCAGATGGGGCGGTTCTCGTCGCGGTCCACCGCGCGACGCTGCGGCGCCAGCAGCAGGACGCTTACCACCGGCCACAGCAGGGCCGAGACCAGGCTCTCGCTGAAATAGAACCAGTCCGGCGACTTGCCCGTCACCAGCAGCTGGATCACCAGTTGCACCGCCTGCGCCAGCAGCATCAGCGGCAGCACGTGCAGCGCCTGGGTGCGCAGCGGGAACCACAGTACGCGGCGGTGGATCATGATGGCGAAATACGACAGCAGGGTGTAGGCCAGCGCGTTCTCGCCCAAGAGCGTGGCTTCGTTCACATCCATCAGCAGGCCCATCATGAAGGCCACGCTGATGCCGACCTTGCGCGGCTGGTGGATGTTCCAGAACACCAGCGCCAGCGCCACGAAGTCGGGCACGCCGACCATCTGCCCCCAGGGCATCAGGTTCAGCACGAACGCCACGATGAGGCTGAAGGCAATGAACAGCGGACTGGCCGGCAGGAGGATGTATTGGTTGTTCATCGTGCGGATTCCTTGGCGGCCGGTTTGGCGGTGGCTGCAGCAGCAGCCGGGGTGGCCGGAGCCGCCGCTGCCGCAGGCTTGGCCGGCGGTGTCACGTTGGCGGCGCCCTTGCGGTCTTCGGCGGGCTTGTCCTTGGGCGTGGCGTTGGCATCCTCGGCGCTGTTGTCGCGGGTGCTGTCACGCAGGCGGCGCTTGAAGAGCTTGGCCGATTTTTCATCGATCACGTCCGGCTCCGGACGCGGCGGCAGGTTCGGTTCCACCAGCAGGATCAGCAGCTGGCGATGGCGGTCGATGCCGGCCAGCGGACGGCACACGATGCGCGCGAAGGAGTCCGCCGAACGGGTTTCCACCAGCGCCACGCTGGCCACCGACAGGCCCGGTGGATAGACACCGTCGATGCCCGAGGTCACCAGCACGTCACCCTTCTGGATATCGGCGTTGGCCGGCATGAAGCGCAGGTCCAGCGCGCCGGTCTGGCCGCGGCCGTAGGCCACGCTGCGCAAGCCGTTGCGCAGTACCTGCACCGGGATGGCCTGGTCCTTGTCGGTCAGCAGCGTCACTTCGGAGGAGAACGGGAATACCCGCGTCACCTGGCCCACGATGCCGACCTCGTCGATCACCGGCTGGCCGGCCGTGACACCCTGCTGTGAGCCGCGATTGAGGATGATCTTGCGGGTGAAGGGATCGCGCGCATCGTAGAGGATCTCCCCGACGATGGACTTGACCGGCACCTTCTGCTGCATGTCGAGCAGTTTGCGCAGCTGCACGTTCTCGGCCGCGAGCAGGCGTTCCTGCTGCATCAGCTGAGCGTTGACGATCTGCTGCTGGCGCAGCTCGCGGTTTTCCTTCTGCAGCGAGGCCAGCGAAGAGAAGTATTCGGACGAATTGGTGAAGGCGTCGCGCGGCACCATGGCCACCGTCTGGAACGGATAGAGGGCCGTGCCCAGCGCCTGGCGCAGCGTGCCCAGCACGTGCATGCGGGCGTCGACCACCAGCATCACGACCGAGATCAATGCAAAGACGGTCACGCGCACCCGGGCCGAAGCGCCCTGCTTGAAGAGTGGTGGGATTTCCATGGCGTCAGGCCGACTGCAGGGTCACACCAGGTGACCGGCTGCAGGCGGATAACTCACTTCCTGCGTCGAAAACGGTAACAAAAAGGGGAGCCGAGGCGCTCTGGCGACCCCGTACCCGCCGACGCTGCATCAGGTGCGCACGCGGGGTGCGCATCCTGTGGCTGGTCGGTGTGAACGGCGTCATATCGAACGGTTCGGTTCCCCACTCATCCGGCAGTACATCGCCGCCGGTTCTTGCTTTGCTGCCCGGGCCTGCTGTCCGGCAGGCCCATGTACCTTGATTCTGCTGTACTTTGGTGCTGTGGCTGTTCTGCGACTTTCGGCCGGCTTATTCAGCCGAGAAGATCGAACCCAGCTTGTCCATGCGGTCCAGTGCCATGCCCGAGCCGCGTACCACGCAGGTCAGCGGATCTTCGGCCACGATCACCGGCAGGCCGGTTTCTTCCATCAGCAGGCGGTCCAGGTCGCGCAGCAGGGCGCCGCCACCGGTCAGCATCATGCCCTTTTCGGCGATGTCGGCACCCAGTTCCGGCGGGGTCTGTTCCAGCGCATTCTTGACGGCCGAGACGATGTTGTTCAGCGGATCGGTCAGGGCTTCCAGGATTTCATTGCTGGAGATGGTGAAGGAACGCGGGATGCCTTCGGACAGGTTGCGGCCCTTGACTTCCATTTCCTTGACTTCCGAGCCGGGGAAGGCCGAGCCGATTTCCTTCTTGATCGCTTCGGCGGTTTGTTCGCCGATCAGCATGCCGTAGTTGCGGCGGATGTAGTTGACGATGGCTTCGTCGAACTTGTCGCCGCCCACGCGCACCGAACCCTTGTAGACCATGCCGCCCAGCGAGATGATGCCCACTTCGGTGGTGCCGCCGCCGATGTCGACCACCATCGAGCCGGTGGCGTCCGAGACCGGCAGGCCCGAGCCGATGGCCGCAGCCATCGGTTCCTCGATCAGGTAGACCTGGGATGCGCCCGCGCCCAGTGCGGATTCGCGGATGGCGCGGCGTTCCACCTGGGTCGAACCGCAGGGGACGCAGATGATGATGCGCGGGGAGGGGCGGAACAGCTTGGAGTCATGCACCATGCGGATGAATTGCTTCAACATCTGCTCGGTGACGGTGAAATCGGCGATCACACCGTCCTTCATCGGGCGGATCGCCTCGATGTTGCCGGGCACCTTGCCCAGCATCTGCTTTGCTTCCTTGCCGACCGCCTGGATGGTCTTCTTGCCGTTGGGGCCGCCTTGCTGGCGGATCGCCACCACCGACGGCTCGTCCAGCACGATGCCATGGCCGCGCGCGTAAATCAGCGTGTTCGCGGTGCCGAGGTCGATCGCCAGATCGTTGGAGAAGTAACTGCGGAGAAATCCAAACATGAGTTGTCCTGATGCGCCCGCGAGGGGGCGCCTAGCTTTTTGATAGGGGGAGGTGTCCGTTCATGCTGCGGCGACGCGAAAATCAGGCGCCTGCAAGGCATTAATCCGACATTCTACCTTATAATTCTCGAGAAACCAGCAAGCCGGTTTGCCAAAAACGTCCGCTTTACGGGAGCTTCCGGCCGCCATCTGGCGCGGGTTTGCCGTTTTTCAAGCGATTCACGCCATGACCCGGTCGACCCGCCGCGCAAGCGAACTTGCCAAGGGCGCCAAGGCTGCAGAAAACGCCTTGCGGCCGCAGCGGCTACGGGTCTTCCAATTTCAACATCACGCGGCGCGCCCGGCGCGTCCTTTCGACCATGTCTCTAGCCCTTTCCGACGTCAAACGCATCGCCAGCCTGTCCCGACTGGAGCTCACCGAGGCCCAGGCCGGCGCCACCCTGGACAAGCTCAATGGCATCTTTGCCCTGGTGGAGCAGATGAAGGCCATCGATACCTCCGGCGTGGAACCGCTGTCGCACCCGATCGCCGCCATCGAACCCGCGCTGGCACTGCGCCTGCGCGAAGATGCCGTGACCGAATCCAATCGCCGCGAGGACTACCAGCAACCGGCCCCGGCCACCCAGGATGGCCTGTACCTGGTGCCCAAGGTCATCGAATGAATCCGGCGCTTCGCGCCAGCCACCGTCCGCTTCCGGCCCAGCCGGCCCGCAAGACCGCAGCGTAACCGACTCCATGCACAAGCTCACCCTCAAAGAACTGTCCGCGCAACTGCAAGCGCGCAAGATTTCCGCCACTGAACTGGCGACCCTGTTCCTGGACCGCATTGCGGCCAGCGACCTCAATGCCTTCCTGCATGTGGACCGCGACCTCACCCTGGCGCAGGCCAAGGCCGCCGATGTGCGCCTGGCAGGCAATGATGCCGGTCCTTTGACCGGCGTGCCCATTGCACATAAGGACATCTTCGTCACCCGCAACTGGCGCACCACAGCGGGTTCGCGCATGTTGCAGGACTATGTGAGCCCCTTCGATGCCACCGTGGTGGAGCAGTTCAACGCGGCCGGTACCGTCACCTTGGGCAAGCTCAACTGTGACGAATTCGCCATGGGCTCCAGCAACGAGAACTCGTTCTACGGTGCGGTCAAGAACCCCTGGGACAAGACCGCCATTCCCGGCGGCTCCTCCGGCGGCTCGGCCGCTGCCGTGGCCGCGCGCCTGGCGCCGGCCGCTACCGCCACCGACACCGGCGGCTCGATCCGCCAGCCGGCCTCGCTGTGCGGCGTGACCGGCATCAAGCCCACCTATGGCAGCGTGTCGCGCTACGGCATGATCGCCTTCGCGTCCTCGCTGGACCAGGGCGGCCCGATCGCCAAGACGGCCGAAGACTGCGGCCTGCTGTTGAACGCCATGACCGGCTTCGACGAACGTGATTCCACCAGCCTGCAACGTCCCAAGGAAGATTTCACCCGCTCGCTGAACCAGAGCCTGCAAGGCCTGCGCATCGGCGTGCCCAAGGAATTCTTCGGTGCCGGCCTGGCCGCCGACGTGGAAGCGGCCGTGCGCGCTGCCCTGGCCGAGTTCGAGAAGCTGGGTGCGACCCTGGTCGAGATCTCGCTGCCCAAGACCGAGCTGTCCATTCCCGTGTATTACGTGATCGCCCCGGCCGAAGCCTCGTCGAACCTGTCGCGCTTCGATGGTGTGCGCTACGGCCACCGTGCGGCGGACTACAAGGACCTGGCCGACATGTACAAGAAGTCGCGCGCCGAAGGCTTTGGCGACGAGGTCAAGCGCCGCATTCTGGTGGGTTCCTACGTGCTCTCGCACGGCTACTACGATGCCTACTACCTGCAGGCCCAGAAGATCCGCCGCCTGATCGCCGAGGACTTCCAGCGCGCCCTGGCCGGCGAACACCGCCAGTGCGACGTCATCATGGGCCCGGTATCGCCCACCGTCGCCTGGGACCTGGGTGACAAGACCGACGACCCGGTGGCCAACTACCTGGCCGACATCTTCACGCTCTCCACCAGCCTGGCCGGTTTGCCGGGCATGTCCATTCCTTGCGGATTCGGACAGGGCGAGAAGAACGGCAAGCGTCCGGTCGGCCTGCAGATCATCGGCAATTATTTCGACGAAGCGCGCCTTTTGAACGTGGCGCACCAGTTCCAGCAGGCCACCGACTGGCACCTGCGCGAACCGGCCTGATCGCTGGCTCTCGTCAACTACAACAGCATTCGCAAGGACAACATCATGCAGTGGGAAGTCGTCATCGGCCTCGAAACGCACACGCAGCTTTCGACCCAATCCAAGATCTTCAGCGGCAGCTCGACCCGCTTCGGCGCCGAGCCCAACACCCAGGCCAGCCCGGTGGACCTGGCCTTGCCGGGCGTGCTGCCGGTCCTGAACAAGGGCGCGGTGGAACGTGCGATCCAGTTCGGTTTGGCCATCGGCGCCACCATCGCACCGCGCTCGGTGTTCGCGCGCAAGAATTACTTCTATCCTGACCTGCCCAAGGGCTACCAGATCAGCCAGTTCGAGATCCCCGTGGTGCAAGGCGGCACCATGTCCTTCGCCGTCGAGAAGGACGGCAAGACCGAGATCAAGACCATCAACCTGACCCGCGCCCACCTTGAAGAAGACGCCGGCAAGTCGCTGCACGAGGACTACCAGGGCATGACCGGCATCGACTTGAACCGCGCCGGTACGCCCTTGCTGGAAATCGTCACCGAACCGGAGATGCGCAGCGCCGCCGAAGCCGTCGGCTACGCCAAGGCCCTGCATTCGCTGGTGGTGTGGCTGGGCATCTGCGACGGCAACATGCAGGAAGGTTCCTTCCGCTGCGACGCCAACGTCTCGGTGCGTCCGGTGGGCCAGGAGAAATTCGGCACCCGTTGCGAGATCAAGAACCTGAACTCCTTCCGCTTCCTGGAAGAGGCCATCAACTACGAAGTGCGCCGCCAGATCGAGCTGATCGAGGACGGTGGCACCGTGGTCCAGGAAACCCGCCTCTACGATCCGGACAAGAAGGAAACCCGTTCCATGCGCAGCAAGGAAGACGCGCAGGATTACCGTTACTTCCCCGATCCCGACCTGCCGCCGCTGGCCATCTCGCAGGAGTGGATCGACCGCGTCAAGACCACCATGCCCGAGCTGCCCGGCGCGATGCGCGAGCGTTTCGTGGCCGAGTATGCGCTGCCGGAATACGATGCCATGGTGCTCACGCAGTCCAAGGGCATGGCTTCCTACTTCGAAGCCGTGGTGGCTGCCGCGGGCAAGGACCAGGCCAAGCCGGCCGCCAACTGGCTCATGGGTGACGTGGCCTCCACGCTCAACCGCGAAGACACCGACATCGCCGATGCGCCCGTGAAGGCCGCGCAACTGGCGCTGCTGCTGAAGCGCATCGCCGATGGCACCATCTCCAACAAGATCGCCAAGGAAGTCTTTGCGGGCATGTGGGAAGCCAGGTCCGACAAGGATTCCTTGGCCGATGACATCATCGAAGCCAAGGGCCTGAAGCAGATCTCCGACAGCGGTGCGCTGGAAGCCATCGTGGACCAGGTGCTGGCCGCCAATGAAAAGTCGGTGGCGGAATTCCGTGCCGGCAAGGAACAGGCCATCAACGCCCTGATCGGCCAGGCCATGAAGGCCACGCGCGGCAAGGCCAATCCGGCGCAATTGACTGAACTGCTGCGCAAGAAGCTGGCGGGCTGATACAAGGCCCTTGCCTGATAAAGCAGCAGCGCAATGAACCCTGCGTCCCGCAACGGACGCGGGGTTTTTTCTTATGCGTCCAAGACCAATGGCCGCCCCCGCGCCCAGCGATTGCTCGACAGCGAGAAGGTCAATGAGCTGACCTGGTGATACCAACCCGCCGGGATGTAGAGCATCTCCCCCGGCTGCACCTCGCAGCACACCAGCGCCGCCTGGCGCGCCAGCGGAAAGCGCTCCAGGTCCGGATGATCCGGGTCGAAGGGAGAACCGAACAGGATGGCATTGGCCTCCTTCGGATAGAGATACTGGTCATGATGGGGCGGTGCCAGCCAGACGCGCTTGCTGCCCCATACCTGCGCGAAGACATTGTCGTCATAGTCGCAATGCAGCGGCGTGATGCAGCCGGCCGGGCCGATCCAGAAGCGCGGCGGCCCCATCTTCTCGAAGAAGTTGGGCCAGTGGCACAGGCGATTCAATTCCCGCAATTCCAGGTTGCCCAGATAGGGCGGCAGCCCGCTCTCATCGGCCAGCGCCTGTTCCAGGTAATCGACCAGCGTCATGTCCTGCATGGCCCGGTCCGGCGCAAAGGCAGTGTTGATGTAGTCGCCCACGCGGGCCCGCACCGGCAACTGGCCGAAGTGTTCCCGCAGCGCTTGCACCGACATCGCCGACAGCGGCCAGCGGCCGGCCATGCCCGTCATGATGAAGGGCAATCCCGCCCGTGCCCGTTCACGGAAGGCCGCCGTTTTCTGCGGACCGATGCGCGCGATCTCATGCACCTCGGGCAACGCCGCACTCGCCGCACGGATGGCCTCACGCATCTCGGCCACCGAACTCACGCCACGCACCTGAGCATCGCGCTGGTCGCGCGCCGCCTTGCGTGCAGCGGCTTCCTCCGCGCTCAGGCCGCTGACGTCGGGGCGTGGCGGCAGGGACCGTGCCGCAGAATGGGCGGTTCCGGGGTGAAGTGAAAGAGAAGGCTCGGACGGTTTCATCCTCGCCATTTTAATGGGGTTGCGGCAGTCCCTATCACGATTGCCGCATAAGGATATGAATTCTTCTTCCTTGTTCCGGGTTAGCCGGGGGAGTGTAATAAGCGTTTGGCCAGCCGGACATGCGCCGGGCTGGCACCGCCTACACAGGAGCCCCCATGTCGGTCGCCACACTGGAACGCACGCAGCAGTCGCAACAATACTTCGAGATCCGTCCGTTCGACGCCCCGCTGGGCGCGGAAATCGTCGGCCTGGACCTGAACCTGCCGGTCTCGGCGCAAGAGCTGGCGCGCATTCGCGGCGCGCTGGTCGAGCATGGGGTGGTGGTGTTCCGCGAGCAGCGCATCACCCCGCAGCAGCACATCGATTTCAGCCGCCGCTTTGGTCCGCTGCAGGTGCACGTGCTCAACCGCTTCCACCTGGCCGGCCATCCGGAGATCCTGATCGTCTCCAACGTGGTCGAGAACGGCAAGCCCATCGGCCTGGTCGATGCCGGCGCGGACTGGCACTCGGACCTGTCCTACATGCCCAAGCCCAGCCTGGGCGCGCTGCTGCATTCCCAGGAACTGCCGGCCGAACGCGGCGACACGCTCTACGCCAATACCGCTGCCGCCTGGGACAGCCTGCCCGCTGCGCTCAAGACCCAGCTCGAAGGCAAGCGCGCCGTGCACTCTTACGTCTACCGCTACGAGCGCCTGCGCAAGCTCTCGCCGTGGCGTCAGCCGCTGACCCAGCAACAGATCGATGAAGTGCCGCCGGTGGAGCATCCGGTGGTCATCACCCATCCGGAAAGCGGCCGCAAGATCCTGTTCGTGAGCGAAGGCTTTACCTCGCACATCATCGGCATCCCGCGTGACGAAAGCGATGCGCTCCTCAAGGAACTGCACGCCCACATCACCCGTCCGGAGAATGTCTACACGCACCAATGGCAGGCGCATGACATGGTGTTCTGGGACAACCGCAGCACCCAGCACTACGCCGCGATTACCCCGCAACACCTGCGCCGCACGCTCTATCGCACCACTGTCGAAGGCGACGTGCCGCGCTG
>NZ_DBIC01000394.1:0-4215 GCF_002296545.1 Herbaspirillum sp. UBA812
ATCGTTTCACCTTCAAGGTGCCGACCTTGCGCAATGTCGAACTGACCTATCCCTATTTCCACGATGGCGCGGCGGCTACCTTGTCAGAAGCGGTGGATACCATGGCCCGCATCCAGCTTGGCCGGCAATTCAGTGCCGAGGACAATGCCAAGGTGGTGGCTTTCCTGAAGACGCTCACCGGTGACCAGCCCCGCATCGTGCTCCCGATATTGCCGCCCTCCTCGGAGCGCACCCCCCGGCCACGTCCCTTCGGGACGAACTGAGCGCACATAAAAAAAGCGGATCCGACAGGGGAGGCCGGATCCGCGAGCTAGTGGTGCTTTCAACACTAGAGGGGAGGAACCTTGCACAGTAACGGATACCAATCAATCGCTGTTCAAGTGAGGTCTATTAAACGTCAGCGGCCGAGCTGGTCCAACGGCTTTTACGGGCTGTTACATTCACGTCTTGCTTGTAACACTTGGGGACTCCACAGCCCTTTTTTTTCAGCCGGAAATGTTGTTGTTTTTCGCTTTCCGGCATTTTCTTCTCTGCATTGCCACTAACGCCGCAGGACCTGCGGAAACAGTTTCCTGCAAGGCAAAAAAGCCCGGAAACCCTGCTGCGGCGCGCGTAGCGGGCCGATCACCCTTGTGCTAACTTGACACTACAACTTGAAGACACCCGGTTCACAAGACTGAGGTGTTCCCGATTCCCGACAGATCGGCGTAGCCGCACAGCGACAGGGTGCAGGGCGTGACTGGCGGGAGCATGTGCAAGGCAAAAACAAGATTTTTGGCACGGAGACCACATGAACGCACCCCTACCCGCCGGGCAACGCCTGCTGCTGGACGATGTATCCCTGGACGACAAATTTGCACTGGAGCGCGGCCGCGTCTTCATGACCGGCATCCAGGCGCTGATCCGCCTGCCGATGCTGCAGCGGCAATACGATGAACGCGCAGGCCTGAACACCGCCGGCTTCATCACCGGCTATCGCGGGTCCCCCCTGGGCTCGGTCGACCAGACCGCCGAGAAGGCGCGCAAATACCTGGAAGCCAAACAGGTCAAATTCCATCCCGGCATGAATGAAGACCTGGCCGCCACCAGTGTGTGGGGCACGCAGCAGGTCAATCTCTTCAAGGGCGCGCAATACGACGGCGTGTTCTCGCTGTGGTATGGCAAGGGCCCGGGGGTGGATCGCTGCGGCGATGTCTTCAAGCACGCCAACATGGCAGGCACCTCCAAACATGGCGGCGTGCTGGTGATCGCAGGCGATGACCACGCCGCCAAGTCCTCTACCGCCGCACACCAGAGCGAGCACATCCTCAAGGCCTGCGGCATACCGGTGCTCTATCCGTCGTCGGTGCAGGAGTATCTCGACTACGGCCTGCACGGCTGGGCCATGAGCCGCTACACCGGCTTGTGGGTCGCGATGAAATGCGTGACCGACCTGGTCGAATCGGGCATGTCGGTGATGATCGATCCGGAGCGCGTGAAGATAGAGTTACCGGACTTCGAGCTGCCGCCCGACGGCCTCAACATCCGCATGCCGGATACGGTGCTGGGCCAGGAAGCGCGCATGATCAACTACAAGTGGTATGCCGCCCTGGCGTATGCCCGTGCGAACAAACTCAACCGCATCATCTGGGACAGTCCGCGTGCGCGCATCGGCATCATCACTGCTGGCAAGTCCTATCTCGATACGCGCCAGGCGCTGGAAGACCTGGGCATCGATGAACAGGTCGCCGCCGACATCGGCATCCGTCTCTACAAGGTCGGCATGACCTGGCCGCTGGAAGCCGAAGGCGTGCGTGAATTCGCGCAGGGTCTGGACGAGATCCTGGTGGTCGAGGAGAAGCGGCAGATTCTTGAATACCAGTTAAAGGAAGAACTCTACAACTGGCGCGACGATGTTCGACCCCGCGTGGTCGGCAAATTCGATGACACCGGAGAATGGAGCGGTTCGCAGCGCGAAGGCCATGGCAACTGGCTGCTGCCGGCCACCTATGAACTCAATCCGGCGCAGATCGCACGCGCGATTGCCACGCGCATCTCGCGCTACTTCGCCGGCCATCCGGTGGAGCAGCGCGTACGCACCCGCGTGGCCTATCTCGAAGCCAAGGAAGCGGCCCTCAACATCAGCAGCAAGCCCGATCCCGACAAGGACCGCGTGCCGCATTTCTGCTCGGGCTGTCCGCACAATACGTCGACCAAACTGCCCGATGGCAGCCGTGGTCTGGCCGGTATCGGCTGCCACTACATGGTCACCTGGATGGATCGCGAGACCAGCCTCTTCACCCACATGGGCGGCGAGGGCGTGACCTGGGTAGGCCAGGCACCGTTCACGACGGAAAAGCACGTCTTCGCCAACCTGGGCGACGGCACCTATTTCCATTCCGGCCTGTTGGCGGTGCGCGCCTCGGTCGCGGCCAAGGTCAACATCACGTACAAGATCCTGTACAACGATGCGGTGGCCATGACCGGTGGCCAGGAGTTCGATGGCCCGCTTGATCCGGCCATGATCTCGCGCCAGCTGGCCGCCGAAAATGTGCGGCCCATCATCGTGGTCACCGATGAGCCGGACAAGTATCCGGCCGGCACCCAATGGGCTGAGGGCGTGACCATCCGCCATCGCAGCGAACTCGATGCCGTGCAGCGCGAACTGCGTGAACAGCCGGGCGTGTCGGCCATGATCTATGACCAGACCTGCGCGTCGGAGAAGCGCCGTCGTCGGAAACGCAATGCCTATCCCGACCCGGCCAAGCGCGCCGTCATCAACGAGGCGGTGTGCGAAGGCTGCGGCGATTGCAGCGTGCAGTCCAATTGCCTGTCGGTGGAGCCGCTGGAAACCGAGTTCGGCCGCAAGCGCCAGATCAACCAGTCTTCCTGCAACAAGGATTATTCCTGCGTGAACGGCTTCTGCCCCAGCTTCGTGACGGTAGAAGGTGGCCAGCTGAAGAAACCCGTACGTGCCAAGACGCAATCAGGGCCGGCCTTGCCGACCCTGCCGGAACCGGTGCTGCCGGGGCTGGCCCAGCCGTATGGCATCGTGGTCACCGGCGTAGGCGGCACGGGCGTGATTACCATCGGCCAGATCATCGCCATGGCGGCTCACGTCGAAGGCCGCGCCTGCTCGGTGCTGGACATGAGCGGGCTGGCACAAAAGGGCGGACCGGTAATGTCGCACGTTCGTGTGGCCGAGGACCCGGCGCACATCCAGTCCACCCGCGTGGGCACCGGCATGGCTGACCTGGTCATCGGCTGCGACGTCATCGTCACTGCGGGCCGCGATGCCCTCTCACGCATGGGCGAGGGGCGCACCCATGCAGCGGTCAATTCGACGCAGATGCCCACTGCCGCGTTCGTCCGCAATCCTGACTGGCAATTCCCCACCGCCACCAGCGAAGGCGAGATCGCCAAGGCCTGCGGCCGGGACAATCTTTCACTGATCGATGCCGGCCGCATCGCCACCGCGCTCATGGGCGACGCGATCGCGACCAACATGTTCATGCTCGGCTATGCCTGGCAAAAGGGATGGGTGCCGTTGTCGGAAGCGGCCCTGTTGCGCGCCATTGAACTCAACGCGCTGCAGGTGGAGTTCAACAAGCAGGCCTTCGCCTGGGGCCGCGTGGCTGCGCATGATGTGGACTTCGTGCTGGCCGCAGCAGGCCGCAATGGCATGACGGCCCAGGTGATCGAATTCAAGCGCACGCCGCCCCTGGATGAACTGGTGGAGCGCCGCGTGGCCTTCCTCAGCGCTTACCAGAACGCCGCCTATGCGCGCAGCTATCGCGATGCCGTGGAAGAAGTGCGGGCGCGTGAGAGCACGCTGGGTGAGGCGGGACGCGGCCTCAAACTGAGCCGCGCGGTGGCCACCTGTCTCTTCAAGCTCATGGCCTACAAGGATGAGTACGAAGTCGCGCGCCTCTACACCGAGCCGGCCTTCCGCGCCAAGATCGCCGGCATGTTCGAGGGGGATTACAAGCTGCGCTTCCACCTGGCACCGCCGCTGCTGGCCAAGCGCGACGACAAGGGACACCTGCGCAAGCAGGCCTTCGGCAGCTGGATGATGCCGGCCTTCGGCGTGCTGGCCAAGCTGCGCTTCCTGCGGGGTACGGCCTTCGATCCTTTCGGCTACACCGATGAGCGCAAACAGGAGCGTGCGCTGATCAGCGAGTACCGTGCCACCCTGTCACGGCTGCTGGCAAAGCTCACGCCAGAGAAAATGGAAAA
>NZ_DBIC01000212.1:0-6733 GCF_002296545.1 Herbaspirillum sp. UBA812
GCCGGCCACAGGAAAGACGACGGAGATCGGCCTCAAGGGGGCGTACCTTGAAGGGCGCCTGCACGCCTCCGTGGCCCTGTTCGAAACCCGGCTGGACAACGCGGCCCAGATCGTCGCCGGTGCGTTCACGCCAGCGGGCGCGCAAGCCTACAGCGGTGCAGATGGCACCAAGTCACGCGGAGTCGAAGTGGATCTGCAGGGCGAGCTGGCACGCGGCTGGAACGTCTACGCAGGCCTCTCCCACTTCATCGCCGAAGATGGCAACGGTGTGCGTCTGAATTCGCAGCTGCCGCGTACCACGGCACAGTTTTTCACGACCTATCGCCTGCCTGGTGCGTGGCACAAGCTGACGGTGGGGGGCGGCGTGAGATGGCAGAGCAGCATCTATGAGGCGGCCAATACCGGCACCAGTACCTTGGGCGGCCAGCAGGGCGGCTATGCCCTGGCATCGCTGATGGCACGTTATGCCGTGTCGCAGAAAACCACGGTGGCACTCAACGTGAACAACCTCTTCGACAAGAAGTACGCGCTGCAGAAGGGGGACTTCGATACCGTGACCTACGGTGCTCCACGCAACATGATGGTGACACTGGATTACCGCTATTGAGTCCGCACGGACGCCTTTTGCATCATCAGAAAATATTATGAATCGCTTCTTTAATCATCTGGAAAAATGATATGTCAATTCAGTCGCCGCTTTCCTCCCCGCATCCTCTGCCGACCCGGCATCCGGACCAGACCGCCTTGTTCTGGCTGGCCACTGCCATCGGGGCCGTGCTCTTCGTGAGCTTCCAGCTGTTCTTCTACGTCAACGACTTCGTGAGAGCACAGGGCAGCGCGCCCGCCATCACCTTCGAGACCAAGATGCTGTGGATGTTTTCGGCCTATTACGGCTGCTGGATCGTCACCGTCCTGCTCGCACTGTCGGCCAACCGCGCGGCCCGGTGGAGCGCGCTGATCCTGGGCAGCCTGCTGGTTGTCCTCAACACCTTGGGCGGCATTGCCGACGGATTGCGCGATGGTTGGCACATTGCCTTCTCGGCGATGTTCTTCATTTCACTGCCGGGCGTATTCGCCATCGCGACCACCTGGCGCAACCTCAATCGCAAAGGAGACGGCCATGTCGATGAATAGTGCGGATTTCCCGCTTGTATGGATGAATCTCACCCAGCAACCCGGACATGATCACGAGCAGGATTTCACGGAGTTTGAAGCGAACCTGCAGCGCGAAGAACCCTTCGTGCTGCTGACCGATACCGTCCCTGCCGAAGATCACGAGCATTCCGCGGAAGAAAAGAAACGTACCGCACTCTGGATGAAGCAGCACAAGCATGCCTTGCGCAAGCTGGTGCTGGCGATGATCGTGGTGGAACCCAATGCGGCCAGGCGGGTTGGCTTCAAGGCCTTCGCGGTGGTGTTTGCGAAGTTCTGGGGCTACCCGCTGCTGCTTGCGGGCTCGCGTGAGCAGGCGCTGCAGATGGCGAGGGAACTGCTGGCGCAGAATGGCAAAGCAGTCAGGCTGACCTGAGGCTGTTTTCTGACCGAATTGCGGCGGCTATTGCCCGGGTCGCTCCGGGTTTGCTACAGGCGCAGCTGCCAGCGCCGCCGCAATTGCCTCCGGCACGAACGGCCGGTTATTCATGAAGCAAGCCCCGACAAAGACCGCCTCCGCATACACCACATCCCCCACCTTGATCTGCTGCACGAAATTCACCCGGCTGCGCTTTTCGTGTTTCTGCACTTCGCAGGTGACCTCCATCGTGTCGCCCTTTTGCAGGCTCTTGCGAAAGCGCAGCGAGTATTCCAGCACCATGAACACCTGCCCTTGCCGGAAGGCCTCTTCGATATCGATTCCCAGCGCTTCCTTCAAAAAGGCATGCCGCGTCCATTCCATATAAAACGGGTAGTACAGCCCATCGACCACGCCCTGAAAATCGATGTGCTTGGGATCCACTTCAAACTGTTTTGAAAACATGATGTCGTTCCTTCCGTTCAGATTGGTCAAACCGGTGACACGATAATCGCAGGGCAGGGCAGCCGTCTACCCTCCACGCGCGAAGGCATCGCAAAAGGTCGGGCCGGTAAAACGAGGTCAAGCCCGACCTTGTTGCGCGAATCCGGCTACCATCGGCGATATCGATTGTGCGCGCCATCCCGATCTCACCTACCAGCCTGAATCCGCCCCATGCATTTGCCTCCTTTTCTGTTCCGTGCGAAAACTGTGCTGGCTGCCAGCCTGTTCAGCTTGTTGGCCTCCATGCCTCCGCCGGTCCCTGCTGCCACTACGACATCTGTTCCCGACATGGAAAACGCGCCGGTCTACGGCCCGCAACTGGAGGGCTTCGACTACCGCTGGCCGCTCTCGCGTTATCGTTTCCACTCGCAGCGCCAGGACATCGAGATGGCCTATCTCGACGTGGCACCTGCCGCCGGCAGCGTTCCGCACGGCACCGTCGTCCTGTTGCACGGAAAGAATTTCTGCGCTGGCACCTGGGAGCAGACCATCGATGTCCTGCGTCGCGCCGGCTACCGTGTGATTGCACCGGACCAGATCGGCTTCTGCAAATCCAGCAAGCCCGAGCAATACCAGTTCAGCTTCCAGCAACTGGCCGCGAATACGCACGCCTTGCTGGCCTCGCTCGGCATCGAGCAAGCCATCCTGGTAGGCCACTCCACCGGCGGCATGCTGGCCATCCGCTATGCGTTGTCCTATCCACAGCAGACCCGCCAGCTGGTGCTGGTCGACCCCATCGGCCTGGAAGACTGGCGCGCCAAGGGCGTGCCGCCGGTATCGGTGGACCAGTGGTATGCGCGCGAACTCGGTACCACGGCCGAGCGCATCCGCAACTACGAGCGCGCTACGTATTTCTCCGGGCAGTGGAGTGCGGAGTATGAACCCTGGGTGCAGATGCTGGCCGGCATGTACCGCGGGCCGGGCAAGGAGCGGGTGGCGTGGAATTCCGCACTGCTGTACGACATGATCCTTACGCAACCGGTGTTCTACGAACTGAAGAACCTGAAGACGCCCACGGTCCTCATGATCGGCGACCAGGACAGCACCGCCATCGGCAAGGAATTCGCACCGCCGGAATTGCGCGCCGGGCTGGGCAACTACGCGGTGCTCGGGCGCGAGGCGGCTGCCGTCATTCCGCACGCGACCTTGGTGGTATTCCCCGGCGCTGGTCACGCGCCACAGATGCAGATGCCGGAGTTGTTTCATGCGCAGTTGCTCAAGCGGCTTGCACCGGATCCGGACCTGGTGCATCAGCTGGCACCGACGGGTGTGCTGCGCGCCTCCATCAATCTGGGCAACCCGGTGCTGGCGAGCCTGGATCCGCAGAGTGGGCGAGCCCAAGGCGTCTCCGTTGACCTCGCCCGCGAACTGGGGCAACGCCTCGGGGTTCCCGTTGAACTGGTGGTCGGCAAGACTGCTGCGGGTTCCGTCGCCAATCTGGAGGAGGGGCGTGCCGACATCGGCTTCTTCGCCATTGATCCAAGGCGCGCCCGCGAGATTGCGTTCACCCGCCCCTACGTCCTGATCGAGGGCTATTACGCGGTGCGGGCGGATTCTCCCATCCATGACAATGCCCAGGTGGATCGCCCGGGCCTGACAGTGGCCGTCGGTAGTGGAAGCGCCTATGACCTCTTCCTGAGCCGTGAACTGAAACAGGCGACCATCGTGCGCACGCCGACCTCGAATGCGGTCGTGCCGACGTTTGTCGAGCGCAGGCTGGACGTGGCCGCCGGCGTGAAACAGCAGTTGCAGGCCGATGCTGCCAAGGTTGGCGGATTGCGCATCCTCGACCAGCGCTTCATGGTCATCCGCCAGGCCATGGGGACACCGGCTGCACGCGGCGAGAAGGCACGTGCGTATCTGGCGGCCTTCGTCGAGGAGATGACGTCCTCCGGTGTTGTGGCAGCAGCGCTGGCACGCCATGGAATCGACGGAGCCGTCGTCGCCGGGCCGCATGATTGAATACCGTCAGGCATGCCGCATCGTCGGACGCTTTCTGCAGTGATCACAGTCAAGGAAAAACAAGATGGAACGCTGGATCGCCTACGCATTCATTTCCATGGCCTTTGCAGGCTTCACCTCGGTCATCGCCAAACTCGGCTTGACCGGCATCTCCAGCGATCTGGGTTTGGCCATCCGCACCTGCTTCGTGTTCGTCTTCGTGCTCATGTTCGCCGCTGCTGTCGTGCCGGCTGCGCAGCTGAGCTCCGTCACCTGGCAGAACGTCCTCTGGCTCGGCCTGTCGGGTGTGACCACCGCCGTCTCCTGGGTGTTCTACTACAAGGCCATCAAGGCGGGGGACGTATCCACCGTGGCGCTGATCGACAAGGGCAGTGTCATCGTGGCCTTGCTGATGGCGGTCTGGATTCTCAATGAAGTCATCACGCCCGCCAAGTTGATCGGGGCTGCGCTCATTGCCGCGGGATTGCTGGTGATTTCCCGCGGCTAGGCCGAGCTGCACGGCCCGCCCGGCACGACTTACTTCACCCCCGCCGAGACGGCCATCCGGTCAAAATCCGCATCCAGCTTCTGCAGCGATCCTGCAATCCGCTGCTGCCGGGCCTTGATCCACGCATCCTGCTGCGCCACGCGCGCAGTGGCCTCGCGCAGCATGCGGTCCATCTCGGCCGGTTGCGGACCGCCCACGGTGGCACGATTGCGCACGATGGCCACCGGATCGAGGGTGCTGCGGAACTCCTGTTCCGACAGCGGCAGGGCCTGCGGGAATTCCGAATTCAGCACCGCTTCGTGATAGATGCGCTGCGCCTGGTCATAAGGAAATTCCAGCGGCCGGATGTTGTTGGCCTTGGCATACTCCACCACTTCCGAGGCGAAGTGATGGCCCACGCGGAAGGGCAGCTTGTACTTGCGCATCAGCACGTCGGCCAGTTCCTGAGACGCGGTCCAGTCGCTGTTGAGTTCTTCCAGCGCGCGTTTCGGATCGATCACCAGCGCGCCCAGGATGCTTTCCCAGTTCTTCAGGACCTTGACCGTATTGAGCACCATCTCCTTGTTGGGTTTCACATCCTTGGCATCGCTCATGCCGGGCGGGATGTTGTGCGCCACGATGGCCACGCCCATGCCCTCGGCAATCACCATCGAGGCATCGCGCCGGGTGCTGTTGAGCAGGCCCGGATTGCGCTTCTGCGGCATGGCCGACGACACGTAAGTATTGGCCCCTCCCTCCTGCAGCAGGATCCACGGACGCGGCTGCGCATATTGCGTCATCACGTCCTGGATGAAGGCGCCGGCATGCAGGGCAATGGAAGAGACCACCGCGCCCGCTTCCACCGGGCCATCCACCGCCGACAGTTGCGCCGCGTCATAGGCGTTGTCGACGATGGCGGCAAAGCCCAGGTAGCCGGCCATGCGCTGGCGGTTCAACGGCCAGCTGGTGCCGTTGAGCACTGTGGTGCCCATGGCCGAGCGGTCCAGGCGCACATAGGCTTCGCGCAGGCGCTGGGCATCGCGGTCCAGTGCGGCGGCAAAGCCCAGCAGGTAGTGACCATAGCTGTTGGGCTGTGCCGCCACACCGTTGGTGTAGTTGGGCACGATGGTGTCGCGCTGGCTGGCGGCCAGTCTGACCAGCGCCGCCGTGGTGGCGTTGAGCTGGTTGGCCAGCGTCAGCAGGTCTTCGCGCAGGATGGCCGCGCGCAGCGTGGCCAGCATGTCCTGACTGGAACGGCCGGCGTGCAGCAGCGTGATCTGCGGACCGGCCGCCTGGATCAGCAGCGGCTCGAAGGTGATCACCAGCGTCGGACGCTTGGCACCTGGCAGCTCGCCATCGGCCAGCACCTTGCGGATGCCCTTGACGACCAGCGGGGTCATCGACTTGTCCAGCAAGCCTTCGTCGGTGTTGATCACGGCCGTGGCCTTGTTGATTTCGCCGAGCCAGAAGAATTCATCATGGCGCGGCGTCTGCTGCGCGTGCAAGGGCGCGGCGCAAGCCAGCAGGGCAGCGGACAGCGCGAAGGCGAGGGTGGAAAGCTTGGGCAAGGCGGTCTCCTGGAAGTTTTGATTGGTCTGTGCAGGGCGACTATCTTAGCGGGCAATCGCGATTTCGGTTTGGATGATCCGCTTCGGGTGTCGCTGCACAGTCCCTGCATCAGCTGGTTCAGCCGATTCAGCCGGTTCAGCCGATGCTGTTGACCAGGTTCTCGCCCCCGGTCACGTCCAGTACCGTGCCGGTGACGTAGGGATTGGTCATCAGGAACAGCGCCGCATGGGCGATGTCCCCGGCCTGGCCAGCGCGGCGTGCCGGGAAGCTGGCGGCCACCTGTTGCATCATGCCGGCCCGCACTTCGGCCGGGA
The DNA here is from genome assembly GCF_002296545.1 of Herbaspirillum sp. UBA812. Lineage (NCBI taxonomy): Bacteria > Pseudomonadati > Pseudomonadota > Betaproteobacteria > Burkholderiales > Oxalobacteraceae > Herbaspirillum > Herbaspirillum sp. UBA812. The sequence continues at coordinate 6,326 of NZ_DBIC01000212.1, forward strand.
GGAAATTCCACATGTCCGTTTCCACAAAGCCGGGACGGATGGTGTTGACCCGCGTCGGTGCCAGTTCCACCGCCAGCGCCACCGCCAGCGCCTCGACTGCCGCAAAGCTGGAGGTCACGGCCGTGAAGCCCGGCTTGGGCCGCACCGCCATGCCGCCGCTGAGGAAGGTCATGGTGCCGCCGGCGCGCAGCAGCGGTGCGGCGTAGCGGGCACAGGCCCAGGTGCCGAGGAATTTGCCTTCCACGTAGCTGTGCACGCCGCGCATGTCGGCATCCATGAAGCTGCCCCAGCTGCCGACGTCGGGCGCAGCGGTGACCACCAGGTGATCGAAGGGGCCGATGGCCGCAAAGGCGCTGCGCACGGCGGCTTCGTCGCGCATGTCCAGCGTGACCTGCTGCAGGCCGGCCA
>NZ_DBIC01000395.1:0-11626 GCF_002296545.1 Herbaspirillum sp. UBA812
TCAATATGCCCAGGAAAACCTTTCTTGACTACTAGAAGTGTGCCGCCTCCAATCACCAACAGCGACACGATCAGCAACACAAGAGTCGCATTGCGGCGGGCAGTACCCCGCAACTGGCGAAGGGGCTTCTCCAAAAGAACAAAAGTCAGTATCGCCATCAAGAACGATAAAGCGATCGCCACGATACCGCTAGTGGGCGTCAAATCCCTATCCGCATTCCGCAGAAAAGCCATGATTGGCCAATGCCAGAGATAAAGGGGGTAACTGATCAAGCCTATTGCGACCATCAAGGGAGCCGCCAAGATGCATCGATTAATCAGAGCAGATGGCCCGGCAAGAATCAAGCAGACCGCACCAACAACGGGCAAAAGCGCATACCAGCCGGGGAACTCCACGTCAGCATCGAGTCCGAAAATCGCCACCAGCAATAGCGACAGTCCCAACAATGCAGCAATATCCGCATTCGAAATGGACTTTCCGTTAAAGCGCATGAGCGAATTACTCAGGAAATCGCGCACCCTTGCAGAAGGCAGATACCAGGCGAGAATCCCTCCAGCCATCAATTCCCAAAACCGAGTGGGCAACAGGAAAAAAGTGGCAACGGGCTTCAACTGCATCAAAGCGATATTGCAAACAAACGACAGGACAGCCAAGCCGATCGCCATCCGAATCACCCGCATTTTCCAGCGCGCGGCACAGAGGACAATTACGGGCCAAAACAGATAGAACTGCTCCTCTACGCCAAGCGACCAGAGATGCAGCAGAGGCTTGAGCTCGGAGGTGACATCAAAATAGCCACTTTCGCGCCAGAGAAGGATGTTGGAAACGAAGACGACGCCCGCAACGACATGCTTGCCCAGCGTCGCGTACTCTTCGGCCAATAAGACAAACCAACCGGCCGCTGCCGAGCAAACCAGGACCAACATGAGCGCAGGGAAGATACGGCGTACTCGGCGGGAGTAGAAGTCGGCAAACGTAAAAGTACCGGCCTGCACTTCGCGGAAGATGATGCCCGAAATCAGAAAACCTGAAATCACGAAGAAGATATCGACACCAACAAAGCCGCCAGGCAGCAGCGACGGAAATGCATGAAAAACCAATACCGAAAGAACCGCGACGGTGCGAAGTCCATCAATGTCCGCCCTGTACGCTTGGTGACCTCCGCCATGCGTATCCGCATACGCGCTGACTTTTGAATTTTTAGCACCAGCCATCCCATCAGCCGTGGACACACGAAAGCGCCAAGCCCCCATTAATCTTTTCATCATTTCCCCACCCCTGTGTGTCGCGAACCCGAATGCGTTGGCGACTCAATCAGCGAGAGAGCAACGCAGAGGTTTACGCAAATTTATTGTTGGTATTTTAGTCACACTTCGCCGCTTTCGCGGGATTTTTTGCGATGCAATATCGCCACTAACACTCCCCGCGACCAATCGCCAAGAGCAGCGTTGCAATCGGCATCCGCCCTGCAATAGCAGAAATTATCTGGACCACGTCAGCATCCGATCTGTAACGATCCCGGCTGTGGCGACCAGCATGTCGACGCGGCCGCAAGGAAAACGTAGAAGTCCGGCAGCTACTACCCCTGATTTGAGTGATCAATTCTTCGGCACAAAGCAAAACGGCAGTGATATTAGAAAACTAATATCACTGCCGTTGTTCATGCAGCTTTCGCCGCAACTGCTTGATTCTATTGGTCGGGACGGTGTGATTCGAACACACGACCCCTTGCACCCCATGCAAGTACGCTACCAGGCTGCGCTACGCCCCGACTGAAGACAAAGATTATAGAGCGCTTGTGTTATTAAATCAACTGTTTCTGCAAAACATTTTTCATCATTTCGCGAAACACCCTGGCCCGCCCTTCCCTGACAATTCAACCGCCATCGCCGCAGCGACATCACGATCAGTCACCGCCCGGAAAAGAACTCATTGAGCAGGAAATTCTGCAGCCCCTTGGTATCTTCCTGCCGCGCCGACAAGGTCACCACGCGGCCCAGCTTCTGCGAATCGAAATTGAAGTCGCCCTGGTAGTAGCGGCGGATCAGCGCAATCATGCTGTTGACCACGGCCAGTTGCACATTGCCCCCAAACCCTGCGTCGACTTCAATCAGCTGGTTCTGGCTGCGGCGCTGGTCGGTAGTCCAGCCGCGGAAGCTGTACTGCGCCACGCGCGGCCCCATGCTGATGATCTGAAATACGCCATTGGTGCCACGGCCACGCCGTTCCTGGAAGGCGATATTGGCGCGGGCAATGTCGTTGGCAGAGGGATTTTCCGCGGCACGTGCCGCGGCATTTTCCTGGGCCGCAGCCTGCTCGGCATCTTCTCGCTTCTGTTGATTGCGCTTCAACGACGCCATGAAATCTTCCGCAGGAGCCGCCGGTGCAGCCGCAGCCGCATTGCGGCTGGGTGCCTCGGTCACCGGCAGCGGGGTCCGCCGGGGAACCGAAGGACGCGCCACCGGGGCGCTATGGCGTGGCGCCGGCTTGGCGACCGGCTTCTTCTGGACCGGCTCCGGCTTCTTGGGCTCCGGGGCGGGCTTGGGCGGTTCCGGTTGCACCACGGGTGCCGCAGGACGGATAAAGCTGACCTGCAAGGGCGCATCGGGACGGCCGGGAGACTCCAGCCTCGGAGGCGTTTCGTTCAGTTTTGCGCGCACGAACATGAACAACACCGCATGCACCAGTATGGACGAAGCAATACCCAGCGCAGTTCTGCGCCGGGAGCGGGCAAGGATGTCTGTTCGGGTCGACGAAACGATAAAACTCATACGGTGTGAAGACAGCGGCGAATAAGCGACTGCGGTCCATGCCCGCGCGCTCCGGATCAGGCCGCTCATGCGCCCCGTCCGCTCCAGCCCTGCCATGCTAACCCATCAACAAAGGCGACATTTTAGCCGGTTTTGGACTGCTCACCGGCTTGATGGCGCGCAGTTTCGCGCAGAACACTCAGCGCCAGCGCCCGCGGCCACCCCATCCGCTGCTGTATCCGAAATAGAAGGACGACGACGGATAGCTATAAGCCGGATAGGCGGGATACGCCGGATAAGCCGGATAAGCAGGATAGGCGTAATACGGTGAATACACCGGCTGCGCCGGGTAGACTGCCGCGCCATTGTAGGGACTGGCAGGGACGGCCACACAGCCGCCCAGCAGCAATGCGGCGGGCAGCACGGCCATCAGCAAGGCGGAACGCGGTAAGGGCTTCATCATGAACTCCAGCGGCGCAACGGCACCAACATGACACTATGGCGCGGCGGCGCCGCGCCCGCCAATCTCCTTACCATTTGTTACTCGCTTCATTCATATTGACGCGAGGATGCAGCAATCTTCACCAAGCGTTATTACTGCCTATACCGGCGTGGCCATAATGAAGCGCAGCGCTGCTTATATAATGTCGCGGCAACAAGCCGAGCCGGGCCACCCTCCGGCACCACAATCAAAACGAGACCCTCCGGCGCGACCTGCCCTGCAGCGCGCCCGCATCAGGACAAGCCGATCATCATGACCACCCCTGCCTCTTCCCGTCGCGCCCCCATTGTCGTCATCGCTCCCGACTCCTTCAAAGGTTCGCTCTCCGCTGAGGAAGTGGCTGCGGCCATCGGTCACGGGATACAGGCAGCACTTCCGGAGGCCCAGGTCCGGCTGTGCCCGATTGCCGATGGCGGCGAAGGCACGCTCGATGCCCTCATGCACGCTGGCGGCGAGCGCCTGACCGTGGACTGCCGCAATGCTGCCGGCCAGCCAGCCTCGGCTCCGGTGGGCATCCTCAAGGATGGCAGCGCCGTGGTGGAATCAGCCGCCATCGTCGGCATCACCGATGCCGCCGGCATGGCCGTCGCGGTCGACCAGCGCACCACGCTGGGCGTCGGCGATGCCATCGGCCAACTGCTGGGCCGTGGTGCCCGTCATTTCCTGGTGGCGCTTGGCGGCAGCAGCACCAACGACGGCGGTGCCGGGCTGCTGGCAGCGCTGGGCGTGAAGTTTCTTGACGACTCCGGCGCGATCGTGCCGCCGGTACCGGCACAACTGCAGCGCGTGACGCAGGTAGATGCCTCGGGGCTGGATGCGCGGGTCAAGGAGGCCCATTTCGTGGCGATGTCGGACGTCGACAACCCCTTGTGCGGCGAGGAAGGAGCGACCGCCGTGTTTGGTCCGCAAAAAGGCGTGCAGCCCGCGCAGGTGGCGTTGCTGGACGGCGCCCTGGCACACTTCGCTGGCGTACTGGAACGGGCGCTCGGCCGCCATGCCGCCGATCAGCCCGGCGCAGGTGCCGCCGGCGGACTCGGCTACGCACTGCTGATGCTGGGCGCGCAATTCCGCTCGGGTGCCGAGACCGTGGCCGACCATATCGGACTGGATGAGGCGCTGGTGGGCGCAGACTGGCTCATTACCGGCGAAGGCCGCAGCGATGCACAAACCCTGCACGGCAAGGCTCCCTTCATCGCCGGCCAGCGCGCGCGCCGCGCCGGGGTGCCGACCACCCTGCTCTCGGGCGGGATCGATCGCAAGTCGCTGGAGAAGCTGCAGACCAGCTTCTCCGGTTGCTTCTCCATCACTTTCGGACCGATGAGCCTGCAGGACGCCATCGCCCAGGCACCTGGCTTGCTCAAGGACAGCGGCGAACAGCTGGCACGCTTGTGGCAGGCTGCGGCCCCGCGTTGAGCAGGGTCTGACGCATCAGCGGCCCACACTCAGACCGGGGCCGCATTCTCGCCGGAGGCAACCGTCCGCGCTCCGCCGAAGCGGGCCATCAGGCGGCGTGTCAGGGGCTTTTCCAGCAGCAGGTAAGACAGGCAACCTACGGCCGTGGCCGTGAGCACGGCGGCCAGGCAGATCAGGCCGTAGGCATGCGGCATCCATTTCAGGCCGACGATCACGACGGCGGGCATGATGAAGCCGTGAGCGAGATAGGTGGAATAGGAGGCATCGCCCAGCAAGGCCAGGCGGCCGGCCTGCCGGCGCACCCATTCAAAACGCTCCATCCAGGCCAGGCCCAGTACCAGCATGGCGGACGGCACACCCAGAGCGATGAAGCGGTCCACCTGCAGCCGATGGACAAACAGCGCAAATACTGCCACCGCAATCAGCACGACCGGCACCCACACTGGCGGCTGCCTGAACTGCATCCACACCCGTGCCACCACCATGCCCAGCAGGAATTCGAAGAGGACCGAGCGTCCGAAGAACTGCGCCAGCACGCCGGCACCCCAGGCGTGGGCCACGATGAAGAGCAAGCCAAGGATCACCGTCGCCGTCTTCAGGCGTGGCAGCCGCAATGCGATCACGCCGGCCAGCACGGCGTAAAACAGCATCTCGAAACTGAGGGTCCAGCCGGACTCCACCAGTGGCAGGAGCTCGCCACTGGCCGGTGAGACCATCGGGTAAAACAGCAAGGATCCCAGCAGATACAGGAACGGCAATCCCTCCGCAAAGGCCCTGGACCCGATGGTCAGCACGATGGCCGCCTTGGACAAGGTATAGAACCAGTACATCGGCACAATACGGATCAGCCGCCGGCGAAAGAACATGCCAGCCGTAGCAACCGCATCCGCTGGCGCTGGCCTGCGGCGGGTAGACAGGTACATGACCAGTCCGCTGATGACGAAAAAGATGTCTACCCCTACCCCGCCAAACTCGTGCCAGTAGGACAGCAAGTCGCCCTGCCCGCTGCGCGCCCGCAGTTCCAGCGCCGCGTGCTGCGCCACCACCAGTGCGGCGGCCACACAGCGCAGGAATTGCACCGTCAACAGATGATTGCCCGATGTTGTCAGCATGTTTTTCCCCGATTGAAGTCAAGCCTTCAACGTTCACGCCCCGGTTGCATGATCTGAACCGGCTGCGTGAACGTCCCCTGATGCCTTCCCGCAGCAAGCGGCCGCCCGGATGCGGTTGCCGGAACACCCCCACCGCTCGCCAGCCCCGCCCCCGATTCAGCGGCGAGGGACGAGCGAGGTCTGCAAGGACCTGTCGGGCAGATCCTTGCGACGATGCGTTTCAGGGGTTTCCAGAGGTAGTGGCTCGCACTTTGAATGTCCGCCACTCCTCCCCAGGGGTGTCGGGCCAGCGTGCGCTACCAGTCAACAACGGCGATCAGGCAGACTTTGCTGCGGTGTAATGCATTCCTTTATTTTTCGAAAATGTAGATAAGCGGCAATTATTAACCATCAACAACGCGCAAAACACCTTCTTCGTCTGTCTACTATATTGCGCAGAGCAGCATTTGTCGATTTCATTTTATGCAATACAGCATAATTATTTTACAACAACATAAAACCGCCGTTCCGAGCGGTGGCGGTTGAATGCCCGATAGTTGCCCGGCATCAATGCCTCTTCCCAACCTCCCCCTTGAACCTGATCCGCAAGTAAGCAACGCAGCATCCTGAACTCAGTATCGAACTCCGCATGTGATTTTTTACGACAGTTTGGCAATGAGCTCTGACCCATGCCAATCTGAACAAAAAAGATTGCAAATAAGTAATTAAATTCTGTCAGGAAAATGTAAGCATCATTTCCCCGTCCCGTGAAAATTCACGAACAAACAGCGCTAAATCATTGATTTTTAAACAATAAAATTGGGCCTTTTTTGTTATTCAAAAGATAATTTTATTGCCGTACGGATCAGTTCATTTCCGCAGTGCACTACTCATCAGTAGTGCGCTGCGGAAACAGTGGAAATCCTTTACTGGCGCGGCTTTCCGGCCGATTAAAAAAAACGGGAAGTTTGTGTTTTTTGTCGTTTTTTTATTGCTTGCGCGAGAAAGCAAATGTTATAGTTCCGACATCAACGCATGTTTTGTTACAAGTGTCAGAGGTTGTCAGCATAAATTGCAGATCTGACAATTAGAAGATTGACTGCGACACAAGAGTCACGGGCAATCCAGCATCAAGTGAGTTGATTTGTTTGAATGGAAAGCGCCACGCGCAATCCTCTTCATTAATTGCCGCATCCCTAAGGATTGATCCCATGAAAAAACTTCTCGCTGCTTCGGCCATCGCAATGGCCCTGAGCTTTGCCGGTACCGCCGCGCAAGCTGCCCCCCTGACTTTCTCGTCCAATGGCGTAGCCACGTTCAGCAACGTCATCACGACCGGTGCTGGCTCGACCTTCAGCGACAACTACACCTTCTCGCTGCCTGGCAACAGCAGCGCATCGGGCTCGCTGACCACCATCACCCTGGGTCAACTGCTGGGTCTGGCCATCAACAGCGTCACCCTGACCAACACCACGACCAATACGGTGTTCAACGCCGTGCTCAATTCGAGCAGCACCGCGACCGGCACCAACTACTCGATTCCCGTCACGCTGCTGACCGGTGGCTCGTACAAGCTCAACATCGCTGGTAGCGTCTCCGGCCTCAGCGGTGGCTTCTACGCTGGCGGCCTGAACGTTGCAGCCGTGCCGGAAGCCTCGACCACCGCCATGATGTTGGGTGGCCTGGCACTGGTGGGCTTCGTGGCCCTGCGTCGCCGTCGCAACGAAGACAGCAAGTCCTTCGCAGCCTCGCAGATGACCGCTGCCTGATCTGCAAGACTGCCTGCCAGAACTGCCAAAAAGAAAACGCCCGATTCATATCGGGCGTTTTTTTGTTTGGAGCGACGCTGCCTAAAGACAGCGCCGGGAAGGACACTGCCTCCCCGCCTCCTACTCTTCCGTAGCCAGCTTCTTGGCCAATGACTGCCAGCGCCAGGTATCGGCACACATGGCATCCACGTCACGCACGGCACGCCACCCGAGCTCACGCTCGGCGCGATCGGTGGCCGCATAGCACATGGCGATGTCGCCGGGACGGCGTGCGGTCAGCTGATGGGGCAGTTTCTTGCCACAGGCCTTCTCGAAGGCAGCCAGCATTTCCAGCACGCTGTTGCCGCGTCCGGTACCGAGATTGTAGATGCGCACGCCCGGGCCCTCGCCCAGCTTGACCAGCGTCTTGAGATGGCCCAGCGCCAGGTCCACGACGTGGATGTAGTCGCGCACGCCGGTGCCGTCCACCGTGGGATAGTCGCTGCCATAGACAGCCAGGCTGGCGCGGCGGCCATCGGCCACCTGCGCGATGAAAGGCAGCAGGTTGTTGGGAATGCCGCTCGGATCCTCGCCGATCAGCCCGCTCTCATGCGCGCCGACCGGATTGAAATAACGCAGCAAGGCAATGTGCCAATCGGGGTCCGAGACATGAATATCGCCCAGAATCTGCTCCACCATCAGCTTGCTGCGGCCATAGGGGTTGGTGGCCGACAGGGGAAAATCTTCCGTGATCGGCACCGAGGCAGGATCACCATAGACCGTGGCCGACGAACTGAACACCAGCTTCTTGACGCCGTGCCGTGCCATCGCGGCAAACAGCAGGTTGCTGCCGTTGACGTTGTTGTCGTAGTAGCGCACCGGCTGCTGCACCGATTCGCCGACTGCCTTGAGACCGGCGAAGTGAATCACCGCATCGATGGCATGCGTGCTGAAGACCTGGTCCAGCAGGGCCGCATCGCGGATATCGCCTTCGATGAATACCGGCGTCCTGCCCGAGATCTGCGCCACCCGATCGATGACGCTGCGGCGGCTGTTGCAGAGGTTGTCCAGCACCACCACGTCGTAGCCCGCATGCAGCAGCTCCACGCAGGTATGAGAGCCGATGTAGCCGGCACCGCCGGTCACCAGGATCGTTTGCTTGGCCATCTTGTTCCTTGTAGTTCAGTGAAGAAGTCTGTGAAGCATCCATGACCGGGCACATCCACACCCGGCAGCGGTGTCTGAAACGCAGCGGCAGGTCAAGCCGCCGGCTCGCGCGCAACGACCTTCGCGGGCGCGCCCACGACGGTGGCACCGGCCGGCACGTCATGCAACACCACCGACATGGCACCGATCTTGCTGCCATCGCCGACGTGAACGCCGCCGAAGACCTGCGCATAGGCACCAAACTCGACGTTGTCGCCGATGACCGGAACCGGACCATCTTCCCTGCGGTTGCCGATGGTCACGCCCTGGCGCAACGTGCAGCCCGCACCAAGCACCACGTCAGCGTGCAGGAAGATGTTGCCAAAGTGCCAGATGCGCAGCCCCGGTCCGATGCGGGCAGTACGGGGCAGGCTGATGCCAAAGGCGGTTTCCACGAAACGGAAGGCCGCCCAGTAGAACACATTGCTGAGCTTTCTCTTGAGCCCGGGCGGGGCGGCTTCGATGCGGCGGCCCCAGCGGTAGACCCAGATTGCCCAGATCGATTGCTCTTTCAGGAAAGGACGGCGCATGTTGTAGCGACGAAGGTCGGCATCCCAGTCAGGATCCTTGCTCATCGGAAAATCCTTTCATATAGCGCTTGGCAAAGCTGCATGTTGTTTTGTCTGCTGCACCGAGCCTTCAAATGAAAGAAAGTTCTCTTTCAGTGCAGCAATTTTTTAAAATAATCTGGTTGAAATCAGCGCCATTTACACATCACAATATTATCTGTGCGCCGCAACAATATGATAAATTCGACGCGCTGGCTAGGGGCAGGACAACAGGCCACACGCGCGTTTCCGGGCGGAAAGCTCATCCGGACAACGTGAAAATATAACTGAGGGCATGAACCCTCTTCACCGGTAACTCCCCCGACGCAATGTCCAAGAACAGCGTGCTGTGCGCGCTGCCCTTGTATTTGCGACCAGACCATTACAACTCGTCCAGACCGATGTCCTTCAAAGAGATAGTCAAATCCTCAGGCAAAACACTCCTCACCACGGTCGGCGTCACCGCGATCGGCTTCATCATCTCCGTACTGACGGCACGCATCCTCGGCCCTGAAGGCCGCGGCCTGCTCTCCGGTGCCCTGCTCATCATCAGCCTGTCCAGCTCCATCGCCACTTGCGGACTGGCTTATACCTACATCTACCATCGCGGTGCCGGGCAACAATTCGCCCAGAAACGTTTCGTGTTCCTGTCGGCGCTGTTCATCGGCCTGCTGGCCGCGCTGCTGGCCCTCGTCGGACTGATGTTCAACCACAACGTCGAACTGCGCGAGCACCTGCCGCTGATCATCGGCTTCGCCCTCATCACGGCGCTGCAAAATTACCTGATCAACCTGACGCAGATGCAACCGAGCCTGAGTTTTCTCAACGTCACCCGCATCGCCGGTGTGCTGCTCAACGTGACGGCGCTGGGCTTGCTGTACCTGCTGCTGCGCCCGGTCGATTTCGTCCAGATCCTGATCGGGCAACTGGTATGTGCCCTGCTGCTGATCGGCCTGTGCCTGAACTGGGCACGCAGCAACGTGTTCAGCACTGCTGCGCCGGACCAGCAGCAAGCGGCCGCGCCGCAGGCAAAGACCAGCCAGATGCTCAAGTACGCCTTCAACCAGCACGGCACGGTGCTGGTCGGGCTGGCGCTGACCAATTTCGACAAGGTCTATCTGCTCAAGGTGGCGACCATCGTCGAGTTCGGCTACTACTCGCTGGCCTTTACCACCTCGCGTCTGATCGGGGTGCTCTACGACGCCATGAACACCGCACTTTATTCGCGCTATGCCGGCAAGGAAGAAGGAGAACTCAGCCGCAGCATCAACATGGCCTTCCGCTTCACGCTGCTGCCCATGCTGCTGCTGGCCGCGCTCGGTGCGGTACTGGCACCGTGGCTGATCCACCTGGTCTATGGCCCCAAGTTCGCCTCGGTGACGCCGACCTTCATCATCCTGATGTTCGAATGCGTGATCTCGGGTGCCGGCTGGACGCTGGCCCAGCGCTTCAATGCAGCAGGCCGGCCCGGACTGGTGCTGGTCCGCCAGCTCATCTCGATCGTTCCGGTGGTCGCCCTGCTGCCCTTCCTGCCGAGCGAAAACATCGCGGTCTACCTGGCGTTGCTGATGTTGCTGGGCGCGTCGCTGCGCATGGCCATCACCCTGGTGATCTATCCCTACGTCCTGCATGAACCCATTCCACGCCTGTTCCCCTCGGCGGATGAAGTCCGCAAGGTCATCGCCATGGCACGTGCACAGTGGCAACGCCGTATGCATAAAGGAGAATCCGCATGAACCGCTCATTCCCCCTCTCGATCTCGTCACAAGAAAGTCAAGTAATGAACAAGCATTCTGAAGTCATGGAAGGCCTCAAGGCACATCACGCAATCATCGCCGGGATGCTCAAGGGGAAGCGATTCCATTACATCGACATCCCGATTCACGACAACATCGGGGACTTGCTCATCATGCTGGGGACCCTGCGGTTCTTCGAGACCAACAACCTGAAGCCCGCCACCATCGCGACCACGCACTCCTTCAAGCACGAGTGGGTCAAACCCGGCGATGTCCTCGTGTTCCACGGAGGGGGCAACTTTGGCGACCTTTATGGCCACATCCACCAGGATCGTGAAAAAGTGATCATGGCCTTCCCCGGCAACCAGATCATCCTGATGCCGCAGACGCTGTTCTTCTCGTCCGACGCGGCACGGGCACAATCGGCAGCCAATCTCTCCAGGCACCCGGATCTGCATCTGTTCGTGCGTGACCTGGTTTCCCAGAAGATGGCCTACGAGTTCACCCCTCACGTCTATCTCGTTCCGGACATGGCGCATCAGCTGTACCCTGTCGCCACTCCGGACAAGCAAGGCCAGGGCATAGTGCGCATTCAACGTGTGGACAAGGAAAAGCCCAACACTCCTGAAAGC
>NZ_DBIC01000286.1:0-2142 GCF_002296545.1 Herbaspirillum sp. UBA812
CGCCTGCTGGCCCTGAACAGCTATGAAAACCGCGTCTACCAGGTCGGCATGGAAGACGGCCCGCCGCTGGTGGCCAAGTTTTATCGTCCCTTGCGCTGGAGTGATGAGCAGATCCTCGAAGAACACGCTTTTTCGCAGGAATTGGCCGACGAAGAAGTGCCGGTGGTGCCGGCCATGCGTCTCGACAGTGGCGCCACCCTGCATCGCCACGCCGGGTTCCGTTTTGCCGTATTCCGCCGCCACGGTGGCCGTGCACCCGAGCTGGACGATGCCGATACCCTGGAGCGTCTTGGCCGCTTCATCGGCCGCATCCATGCGGTCGGCTTGCGCAGCCCCTTCCAGTCCCGCCCGGCGCTGGACATCGCCAGCTTCGGCGAAGAACCGCGTGACTGGCTGCTGGCGCACGATTTCATCCCCATGGATGTGGCCACCGCCTGGCGCACCACGGTCGAGCAGGCGCTCGACGGCGTGCGGCGCTGCTACGAGCGGGCAGGAGAGATCCGCACCCTGCGCCTGCACGGTGATTGCCACGTCGGCAACGTCCTGTGGACCGATGCCGGTCCGCACTTCGTCGATTTCGACGACAGCCGCAGCGGCCCGGCCGTGCAGGATCTGTGGATGCTGCTCTCGGGCGAACGGCGCGAGATGGTGGGCCAGCTGGCCGACCTGTTGGCAGGATATGAAAGTTTCTGCGAATTCGAGCCACGCGAGCTGTATCTCATTGAAGCCCTGCGCACCCTGCGCCTGATCCATTATTCCGCCTGGCTGGCGCGGCGCTGGGATGACCCGGCGTTCCCGGTGGCCTTCCCCTGGTTCAATACCCAACGTTACTGGCAGGACCGCATCCTGGAACTGCGCGAACAGATCGCGCTGATGGATGAACCGCCCCTGTGGCCGGTGTGAATCCGGCGAAATGAACGAAAACAACACCATCATGACGCAAACACTTGTCCGCTGCGGCTGGGTCAACCTGGCCAATCCCCGCTATGTGCAGTATCACGACCACGAATGGGGCGTGCCCTGCCACGATGAAACACGTCTGTTCGAGATGCTGAACCTCGAAGGTGCCCAGGCCGGACTGTCGTGGGAAACCGTGCTCAACAAGCGCGACAGCTACCGCGAGGCCTTCGACGACTGGGATGCCGAGAAGATCGCCCGTTATGACGAGCGCAAGGTGGCGCAATTGCTGAAAAATCCGGGCATCGTGCGCAATCGCCTGAAGGTGGCCGCCACCATCGGCAATGCGCGTGCCTACCTGCAACTGCGCGAGGAGGTGGGCGGGCTCGATGCCTATCTGTGGGGCAAGGTCGATGGCCAGCCCATCGTCAACCGCTGGGCGTCGCTGGCCGATTGCCCGGCCAAGACGCCGCTGTCGGATGCGATTTCCAAGGAGCTGGCCAAGCGCGGCTTCAAGTTTGTCGGTTCCACCATCATCTACGCCTATCTGCAAGGCGTGGGCGTGATCAACGATCACGTGGTGGATTGCCATTGTCACGGCCGTTGAGGCCGGGCGTGCTCTGCACCAAAAGGCCAGCCGATGGGCGGCGGCAGGGCACCGGTTTGGTTTACACTCGCAGCCTGCGATGCAGCATCAGCTTGCACTGCATGGATTCACGAGGCCGGCTGGCGCGCTGCCAGGCCGGTGAAGTTTGGGAGTAGCATGATTTTCGTCAAATGGTTTGGCTGGTCGGTCCTCTGGCTGCTGCCGCTGCTGCTGCGCACGGTAGCGCGCGCGCTCGGCCGCAAGTCCATCTTCGGCGGGCGCGGTGCCATTCGCCTGTGGTTCGGCAGCCTGCTGCTGCTGGCCGCCAGCAGCGCGGTCGAGTCGCTGGTGCGTTCACAACTGGTCGCGGGCGATGATGGCCCGGGCGGAGCGCTGTTCGGCGCGGCCCTGATGGATGCGCTGGGCGGCAAGATCAGCCGTGGCATTGCCGCCGTCCTGATGCTGGGTTTGCTGGCGCTGGGCCTGAAATGGCTGCTGGGTGCCATGTTTGGCCGAGGCGCACCGGCTGGCCGCGACGAGCACCCCGAGCTGGACCTGGGCCCGCCGCGCCGTGGCAGCGCCGAAAGTGAACGATTGCGCATGAGCAGCCTGCACGGCAGCGCCGGACCCGCCCGCACCAGTTTCCCCGCCAGTACCGA
>NZ_DBIC01000286.1:2432-2856 GCF_002296545.1 Herbaspirillum sp. UBA812
CCCCCGCCAGTACCGAACGCCGTGCCCCGATGCCGCGCGCGCCTGCTCCCGGTTCCGCATCGGCCAAGCGCATGCCGCCGGCCTCGCCCTTCGCGCCGCGTCCCCGGCCGGCACGCCTGACGCCAGCTCCGGCGCCGGAACGTCCGGCCGAGCATGCACCGCGTGACGACTGGAAAGTGCCACTGTCGGCCCTCACCGGCGGCAGCCGCAACAGCCAGGCAACGTCTGCCGGCAGCGGGCAGGGCGGCAAGTGGCCTTCAATCAATCCGCGCCAGACCGATCCGGCGGCCAAACCGCGTCCGGAATCCGAATGGGCCGCCTTCGAAAGCCTGCGTCCGACCGAAGCCATGCTGGCCCGTGCCGCCGCCAGCCGTGCCATCTCGGCGGCCAGCGCGGCGGCCGATGCCAGCCTGTCGCGTGCGGC